>JACMOI010000099.1 GCA_014378105.1 Pseudopedobacter sp. | reverse complement strand
TTGGGAAACGCATCATGGAAAGTCAAAAATGTAAAAAGTGCAATTGCAATTACCAAACTTGCAAATGAGTTCCTAAATGTTCTGGGCGGTTATCGTTTTAATTTTAAAATGGGGTGGCGTTTCACTTTCGATTCTCATGTTTCATTTAAAGGAATGGTGGATAATCAGGAAAAGTCAAAATATCTTAATCAATCTAAAGGATTAATTTTTCCTGTTCTATGGCATGAACCTTTTGGATTGGCATTGATAGAAAGTTTATATTTTGGATGCCCTATTTTTGGTACTCCTTATGGCTCTTTGCCCGAAATTGTAGGTAAGGAATATGGATTTCTATCAAATAATGAAGATGAATTAATAGCAGCAATTAAAAATCCTGAAGAATTTAATTCTTTAGCCTGCCATAATTATGCAAAGGAAACTTTTTCTGCAGACGAGATGGCAAGTAACTATCTAAAATTATATGAAAAAATTTTAAATGGGGAAAAACTGAATGAAATTGAGCCTACTTTGCAAGAAGATTCAACCTCTAGATATTTGCCTTATTCACCATCAAAAAATTCATAGAGTTCTCCAAAATAACTGGTATTCCAACCGTCTACAAATTCATCATAAACTTCATCAGGAATGTTGGTGTGCTGTAGTTCTATTGAAGTTCCTTTTTTGTGTTCGTGAATTTTCATTGTTACAATTGATTCTTCCTGCTGTCCTTCAAAATACCATTGCTGAACCAGCTTTTTTCCGTATTCAAATTCCAGATTTTTCCCAACGATATCTCCAGCGAATAAAGAAAATTCGGAGCCTGGTTCAGTGCTCATTTCGGCTTCAGCGCCGCTCCATAATTTAATACTCAATGGAATAGTCAGGGCTAAATAAACCTCTTCCGGGGGAGCAGGGAATGTATAATATTTTTTAAAATCTTTCATTTATTGAGTGTCAGAAGTCTGGAGCCCGAAGCCCGAAGACTTATTAAGTAAAAAAGCATCTTATTATTTATAAGATGCTTCAAAAATACTTTTTTATCGTAAAGCTTTTAACTTTTCTTTGCGGTAACGAGTACAACTACACCAGCTACTAAGAAAATTCCACCAACGTAAGGAGGCCAGTTTACGGTTTCTTGTTTATCCGCAGTAACCTGAATAGGCCCAGCGTCAATAACTTTTACTTTTTTGGTGTAAGTGAAACCACCCCATGCGAGCATTACCGCTCCAATAACGATTAAAATAATACCTACTGTTTTGTTCATGATTTATAAAGTTTGATTCTATTATTCGAAACAAACTTTATACCATTATTATGTAAAAGCATTTTCTCCAGTAATATCTAAACCAGTAATCAATAAATGAATATCATGTGTTCCTTCATAAGTCACTACCGATTCTAAATTCATCATGTGGCGCATAATTGGGTATTCACCAGTTATTCCCATACCACCCAACATTTGACGGGCTTCTCTGGCAATATTTAAAGCTGTTTCAACAGAGTTTCTTTTTCCCATAGAGATTTGGGCAGGAGTAGCTCTGTTTTCATTTTTTAAAGTACCTAAACGCCAGACCAATAATTGACCTTTGGTGATTTCGGTAATCATCTCGGCTAATTTCTTTTGTTGCAGCTGGAAACCAGCAATAGGTCTTCCAAATTGCTCACGCTCTTTGGTATAACGTAAAGCGGTATCATAACAATCCATTGCAGCACCTAATGCGCCCCAAGCAATGCCAAATCTCGCTTGGTTTAAGCAACTCAACGGACCTTTCAATCCTTTAACATTTGGTAAAATATTTTCTTTAGGGATTTTAACTTGATCAAAAACCAACTCGCCAGTGGCAGAAGCTCTTAACGACCATTTGTTATGCGTTTCTGGAGTGGTAAAACCTTCCATTCCTCTTTCAACAATTACACCTCTCACCATTCCTTCTTCGTCTTTTGCCCAAACCACCGCTACATCTGCAAAAGGAGAGTTTGAAATCCACATTTTTGCACCGTTTAAAATGAAATGATCTCCCGCATCTTTGATGTTAGTTGTCATTCCACCAGGATCTGATCCATGGTTTGGTTCTGTTAATCCAAAACAGCCCATCATTTCACCTGTGGCTAATTTGGGGAGGTATTTCTTTTTTTGTTCCTCACTACCGAAAGCAAATATTGGATACATCACTAATGATCCTTGAACAGACGCTGTAGAACGGATGCCCGAATCGCCACGTTCAATTTCTTGCATAATAATGCCATAAGAAATATAATCTAGACCAGCACCGCCATATTCAACCGGAATGGTTGGGCCAAAAGCGCCAATTTCTCCTAATCCTTTAATTAAATGCTTTGGGAAGATAGCTTTTTGTGCATAATCATCAATCACCGGACTCACTTCTTTTTTTACCCATTCCCTAACAGTGCTTCTTATCAGTTTATGCTCATCAGTCAACAGGTCGTCTAATAAATAATAATCGGGTTGCTCGTAATTATCTTTTTTGGAAGATTTGTGAATAGTTTCTTGACTCATAAAATTGGTTTGCTTCAAATTTAACAAATCCATTTTACATTTTTTTGTTTGGATGTTTACAGACTTTATTATTCATACGCTTTTAGACATTCAAATTACGGTGGATATTTCTGTTTGTTTATGTTCATGCATTTTAATCCAAAATGAAATAGAAAACCACAAAAAAATGCACTTAATTCATCTATCATTTTGAAATCATTAGATTAACCATCATATTTGGTTATATGATCCCCAACACCAGAAAGCTAGGTTTAGAAGGCGTAAAATTTAATGCACCAGTAGGTTATTTTGAGGAAGAAAGGATCTTGAAGAATGATTTCCTAGTAGATATTTATGTAGTTTTTGAGGCTAATGGAAAAACTGAAAGTTTACATAATACCATAGATTATACGCACATATATCAAATTTGCGAGCATTTTTTTAAAATGGGAGCGATGCTTATTGAAACTGTTGGGCAAAATATTTTAGATGAAATAAAACAGAATTATCCTTTTGTAGACATCATCTGCATTAAAATTAATAAGTTAAATCCGCCTGTAAAGGCAGAAATTAAAAACTCGTTTATAGAGTTAACCTATCAAAAAGAAACATGACATTTACACCCGTTAATCATAAAATCATTCAAGAACTAAAGAAAATTGCTGGTTCTCAAAATGTTTTTACCGATCAGGAAAGTATTCATAAATACAGTCACGATGAAACTGAAGACCTTAAGTTTTTTCCTGATGTTATCCTTAAGCCTAAAACGGTAACGGATATTTCGGCAATTATGAAGTATTGTAATGCACACTGTATTGCAGTTACCCCACGTGGTGGCGGAACTGGATTAAGTGGTGGTGCTTTACCGGTTCGTGGTGGAGTGGTTTTATCTCTAGAGAAATTAGATCAAATTATCGAAATAGATGAGCGTAACCTTCAAGTTACGGTGGAGCCTGGCGTGATTACCGAAAATTTGATGAACGCAGTTGCCGAAAAAGGCTTTTTATATCCCGTTGATCCATCTAGTAAAGGGTCTTGTTTTATTGGTGGAAATATGGCGCATGGAAGTGGAGGGCCAAGAGTAGTTAAGTACGGTACCATTCGTGAATATGTTTTGAATTTAGAAGTGGTTTTACCTAATGGAGAAATTATTTGGACGGGTTCTAATACCTTAAAATATGCTTCTGGATATAATTTAACGCAATTGTTAATTGGTTCTGAAGGAACTTTGGCCATCATCACTAAAATTGTTTTAAAACTAATCCCGCAACCAAAACACGATATCTTGCTGTTAGCGTCATTTCCATCTAATGAGGATGCTTGCGCAGCGGTATCTGCTATTTTTAGAGCCGGCGTAACGCCATCAGCTGTAGAATTCATGGAAAGAAAGGGAATAGAATGGGTGAAAGAACATGATGATATTAATTTTAACATGAGTCCCACCGCCGCCGCTTTTCTTTTAATTGAATTAGATGGCAGCAGCATGGATTTGCTTTTTGCTGATGCAGAGGTCATCAATGAAGTGGTAGAGCAACATAATTGTCAAGAGGTTTTATTTGCCGACTCTGCAAATCAAAAAGAGGAGCTTTGGCGTATGCGTAGAACCATGGCTGTTTCCATAAAATCAAATTCGGTTTATAAAGAAGAAGACACTGTGGTTCCAAGGGCCGAGCTTCCAAAACTTATTCATGGGATAAAAGAAATAGGAGAAATTTACGGTTTTGATTCTGTTTGTTATGGACATGCAGGCGATGGAAATCTACATGTAAACATTTTAAAAGGAAATATGAGTGATTACGATTGGAATCACAAACTGAAAGAAGGCATTAAAGAAATATTTGAATTGACTGTGAAATTAGGGGGAAACATTTCTGGAGAACATGGAATTGGATCGGTGCAAAAAGAGTATATGTCTATCAAGTACTCGGAAATTCACCTCAATTTAATGCGTGGTATCAAAGCCGTTTTTGATCCTAAAGGAATACTAAATCCGGATAAGATTTTTTAAAGATGTCTTTTTTTAAAGGCCGACAACATTCTTGCAAATTTGAGATGAAGACCGTCCGCCTTGAATTTAAAAGAAAGACAAAGGAAAGCTTTATAAAATGCCTAAATCAAATTTCATTGAGCCAAATATTATCAAAGCTTTTCATCAAAGATCTTTCTACAACAGGAATTGGAGTAGGCTTATTGGTGGCATAATCTATCGCGACTTGTACAGTTTTCCCTTTGGTTCGTAAGGAAAGCGAACCGTCTTCTTTCTCGCATACTATTACGTATTCAATATCCCAACTGCTATTTCCCAACCTGCTGGTTTTAACGTAACCGAAAATTTTCTCATCCAATAGGATAGGCTTAACGTAATCTACTTCAGCTTTAGCTACAATAATTCCGGTTTTCTTCCAGTCCCATTTGATGATGTCCCGCCAATAATCTGATCGGGCTTGCTCAAAATAAGTTAAGTAAACGGCATTGTTAGCGTGACCAAACATATCCATATCTGCAAAGCGAATGGCTATTTCAGTTTTATATTTAAAAGGTTTTAATAAGTCATTGATGTCCATAATCGGTAATATTGTCATTAGTAATGATCGAAACAAGACAATAAGTCACTTAAAATTGCTCAAAAGCCTATTGGTATTTCAATTGATAGTTTCTTTGTGTAAATAAAAACAAAAAAAATAACAGGAGGACATAAAAATGACTTTAGTAAAATTTAATGACAGAAACAAAGTAAACGGATACTCAACTTTTAACGAATTATTCGACTCTTTCTTTAAAGAAAGTTTTGTGAATGGTAAATTAATTAATAAAGTACCAGCAGTAAATATTTCTGAGAGTGATCATCATTTTCACATTGAATTGGCCGCACCAGGCTTAAAGAAAGATGATTTTAAAATAGCTATTGATAAGGATATTTTAAAAATTTCTGCGGAAATCAAAGCTGAAGAAAAAGGAGACACAAAAAAAGTAACCAGAAAAGAATACAGCTATTCTTCTTTCGTAAGGTCTTTCAATTTACCGGATTTAATTGACCACGCGAATATTGATGCTTCCTATATTGATGGAATTTTAAAAATTGATATCGCTAAAAAAGAAGAGGCTAAGTTCCAGACTAGAGAAATTAGCATTAAATAATTAGGTTTTTGAGTTTAGTTTAGTTTAAGGTTGGCATCCCGACTTGTAAAAGTTGGGATTGCTTTTTTTAAACAGATTCTTCAATATTTTTTACCTTTGCACCATATGATCTTAGAAGTACTGGATACCCGCCGTAAAGCTTTACAAGTAAATTTGAACGAAAATATTTATGGAACCTTTGCCGAGATAGGTGCAGGACAAGAAGTTGCCCGTAATTTCTTTACCGCTGGAGCTGCTTCTGGTACTATTGCCAAAACCATGTCGGCTTATGACATGACTTTTAGCAACGAGATTTATGGATCAGAAGAATCTGGACGCTATGTTTCTAAATCAAGGTTAGAAAAAATGCTGGATCACGAGTTCGAGCTTTTAGGCGAACGTTTATGTAGTGTTGAATATCAAACACGTACTTTCTTCTCTTTTGCTGATACAGTAACGACTTTAAATTATAATAAGTCTAACGACCCACATGGTTGGTTAGGCATCAAATTTCAATTGGAACCCTGTGGGCCAGCAAATGAGATTATTTTCCACGTAAGGTTGTTAGATTCCGATGCTTCGTTACAACAAAATGTGTTGGGTATTTTAGGCGTTAACTTGGTTCATTCTGCTTTTTATCATCACCAAGATCCAAAAATGATGATCGAGTCATTAGCTGATAATTTAAGTACGGGTTCTGTAGAGATAGATCTAATTAGTGTTAAAGGACCTGCTTTCGATTCGGTAAGTGAAATACTGGTGAACCTTTATTTAATTCAAAAAGGCTTTTCTAGTGCGGGTATTTTTATACCAAAAGAAGGTGTTAAGCAAGCTAAAGATTTGCTCTATAAAAAACACCTCATGATTTTGAGGACTCGGTTTAATCAAAAAACTAAACCCGATTTCGAAAGATTTAATCATGCAGTTACCCAGTATAAAGCTTATTTACAAATTAGCGATACCGAACTGATTACCATGGCCGAGTTGACCCTAAATAACATGATGTCTAAAGCGGTAGATGATGATGAATTATTACACAGGGTAGCAAAAAGAGCAGGAGAAATAACGGACATGGGCCACGCGGTGATTATATCTAATTTTAACCGTCATAATAAATTGGCTAAATACTTAGGTAAATGTAAACCTAAAAGTGTGGGGATAACCACCAGTATTGCGAATCTTAAACACATCTTCTTATCAGATAATTTTGGTGAAAACTACACCAACGAATTGCTCGCCTACATCAGTGATTTATTTAGTGGAAACGTAAAGTTATTGACCTACCCATTTAGGGATATTAAAAATAAAACCATTGTCACCACTAAAAATTTAGAAGTATCGCCAGAGGCTAAGCCCTTATTCGATTTCCTGATTCAGAATAAATATATTATCGACCTAGAAGATTTTAAGGAGCTAAAATAAACTAGTTTCTCATATTAAGGTATTGTAACGGTTGGCCAAAATCATCTGCTCTACACAGACTAATGACAGATTGTAAGTCATCGATCTTTTTACCCTGCACTCTTAATTGATCTTCCATAATAGAAGCTTGAACTTTTAAACCCGAGTCTTTTATTTTCTTCACAATTTTCTTTGCAGTTTCTTTGTCAATTCCCTCCTTTACTTTGACGTCTTTTCTGATCATGTTGCCGGTAATGCTGTAGAAAGGTTTCTCAAAATCTAATGCTTTAGGGTCGAGGTGTTGTTTTACAAATCTTGATATAATAGAATCACAAATGGCTTTTAACCTCATATCGTCCTCTGTTATGATGGTAATCTCGTTACTATTCTTTTCTAATTCTATCGAACTTTTAGAGTCATGAAAATCATAACGATTTAAGATCTCTTTTTTTGCGTTGTTGATCGCATTGTCTAAAGTTTGCGCATCTATTTTACTAACGATGTCGAATGTTGGCATAATTGGAATATTATTTGATGATAAGTTAAAATAAAGATATATTTAAAAGAATTAATTATAAAATTAGAGACCATGAAAACTCCAAAAGTTAAAGTAACAAAAAAACTAAAAGCAAAAGCTAAAAACGAAATAGAGATTGATTTAACTGCAAAGTTAAAAGCGTTTGTGATAAGTCTAGGACATGATGCAGAAGATATTGGCTCCGAGATAAAAAAAGCCAGTAAACTACTGTCAAAAAAATTAAGTTCAAAACTTAAAAACCTTAAAAAAGCCGGCACACAAAAAATTAAAGATACAAAGGCTGATTTAAAAAAAGCAAGTAAAGCAACAAAGAAAGAAAGTGAAAAAGTGAAGAAAGAAATTTCCAAAGCAAATAAAAGTGCAAAGAAAAAATTAACCGAAGTTAAAAAAGAAGTCAAGAAAAAGGCTAAGAAAGATTTAGCCCCTGTTGTAAAACAAGTTACATCTGTTAAAACAGTAGCGGCAAATTTAGCTTCCCCTGCAAAAAAGGCGGTTAAGAAAAGTGTAGCTGCTGTAAAATCAACAGCGAGTAAGGCAACATCAGTTGCGAAAACGACTGCTGCAAAAGCAGTGGCTAAGTCATCCACTACAAAAGCTCCTGTAAAGAGCGCTGCTACACCAGCAACTAAATCGACTGCTGCAAAAAAACCAGCAACAAGAACAGCTAGAAAACCAGCCATAGCTAAAGCACTTGTTGCTGCTGATGCAGGAAAAGACACAGAAGTAGAAGAATCAAAGGAACCAAAAACGGTACATCCAGAAACTCCAACACCTGATTCACATCAGCATGTTTCTTCTTCTCCCATACCAAAGTCAGATCCCAAGCCAAACAACTCAGATTTACCGCACCAATCAGGTCCTGTAAATAAATATAAAAGAGGTTAATTTTAATCCAATTAACGTTAATTTAATATTTAATTAACAAAATAATTCGCAGTTTTGAGTCCCGAAACCTAGTTTCGGGATTTCTTTTTATGATCAATGAATCAAGAAAAACCTCCATTAATTAATCGAGAAATTAGTTGGCTTTATTTTAACGATAGGGTTTTACAAGAGGCTGCTGATAAATCAGTTCCTTTGATGGAGCGAGTGCGTTTTTTAGCCATATTCTCCTCTAATTTAGATGAGTTTTACAGGGTGAGGGTATCCACCATTAACCGTTTGGTGGTAGTGGTGAGTAAAGTAAAAGAAGAGTTAGGTTACAATCCCAAGAAAATTCTGAACCAGGTAAAAAACATCGTTGTTAAACAAGAGAAAAAGTTTAACTCCTTGTACGAAGAAATCATCAAAGAATTAGCGGCTAATAAAATCTTTATTCTGAATGAAACACAACTGAACGTTAGCAGAGGTCAGTTTGTGAAAAAGTATTTTAGAGATAGAATTCTTTCTACCATTGTACCCATTATTATTGATGACAATCAACCTTTCCCCGAGTTAAGAGACAGGGTCATTTACTTTTTGGTAAAACTGGTTAAAAACTCATCTAAAAAGCAACATATTAAATATGCTTTAATAGAGATCCCTGCTAGCTTAGATCGTTTTCTGGTATTACCCGAAACAAATAACTTAAAATTCATCATCCTTTTAGATGATATCATCAGGTATAGTTTAGACGAAGTGTTCTTTGTTTTTGATTATGACGAAATTGAAGCTTATTCTATACAAATTACCCGAGATGCAGAGCTTGATTTAGACAAAAACGTGAGTGAGCGTTTTATCGAAGCACTTACCAAAAGCTTACAGAAACGGAAAAAAGGTAAACCAATGAGGTTATTGTACGACAGTGCCATGTCTTTAGACATGCTAAATACGGTGGTTACTAAATTAGAATTACACTCAGAAAGTTTAATACC
>JACMOI010000098.1 GCA_014378105.1 Pseudopedobacter sp. | reverse complement strand
CTCTTCCCATTCCGAACAGAGAAGTTAAGCCCGCCAGAGCCGATGGTACTGCGGTAAAACGTGGGAGAGTAGGTCGGTGCCAACTTTTATAAGTCTGAAAGACGACTATAAAGCTTAAACCCTTCATCCAAAAGATGAGGGGTTTTTTGTTGCCCCTAAAAATCTCCTAAATACCCCGCTAAAAAAGATTGAAATTCCACTTAAACCTCTTAGTTATTTTGTCTACTCTAAGATAGAAACTCCAAAATGAATAAATCTATAGTATGACTTCATCAATATACTCCAGTATTTGTTATATATTCAGGCTGAAAAATCGTTATTGTATAGGTATATCGTTATCTTTGAGTTTCAATTTTTTTTATGATAGAATTACCAGTTGGATCGAGAAAAGAAGTAATGAGTTATTTGGAACCATTCATGATTAATGATATGGCTGAATACTTAAAACCTGTAGAGGAGATGTGGCAGCCTGCTGATTTTTTGCCGGATTCAAGCAAAGATACTTTTTTTGATGAAGTTAAGGATTTACAAGAGAGTACAAGGGAATTGTCTTATGATTTAATGGCAGTTCTTGTGGGGGATACTATTACTGAAGAGGCTTTGCCTACTTATGAATCGTGGTTAAGTATGGTTGACAATGTGTCGCGTAGTGAGCAAGGTGGATGGATGAAGTGGGTTAGGGCTTGGACTGCTGAAGAGAATCGTCATGGTGACTTACTAAATAAATATCTTTATTTGTCTGGAAGGATAAATATGAGGGCTATGGAAGCTTCTACACAATATTTAATTCAAGATGGCTTTGATATTGGTACTGGTCATGACCCTTACAGAAATTTTATTTATACTTCTTTTCAGGAATTAGCAACTAATGTATCCCATAGAAGAGTGGCAATGCTTGCTAAACAGGGTGGAGATAAGTTGTTATCTAAAATGTGTGGTTTAATCGCTGCTGATGAAGCGAGACATGCTAAAGCATATAAAGCTTTTATAAGTAAGGCCTTCGAAGTTGATGCTAGTGAGGTGATGATTGCCTTTGAAGATATGATGCGTAAGAAAATTGTGATGCCAGCTCATTTTTTGAGAGAATTAGGAACAAAAATTGGACATACCTTTGGGCATTTTACTGATGCTGCTCAACGATTGGGTGTTTACACGGCAGTTGACTACGTGGATATTATGAAGGATTTAATTGCAGATTGGAATATTGAAAGTGCAAAAGATTTAAATGAAGCAGGTGAAAAGGCTAGGGATTACATCGTGGCCCTTCCTGATAGGTTATTAAGGATTGCTGATAGAATGAAATCTCCAGGTTTAGAGTATAAATTTAGTTGGATTTTAGCTTAATAGTTATTTAAAATATATTGTAGAAAGCCATCATTTTGATGGCTTTTTTTGTTAGAGCTTTAATGCTTTAATATATTTTAGGACGGGAGCAAAGTTATTAAACAAAAAAAGCCTTCTTAAAAAGAAAGCTTTTTGGTGATCCCTCTGGGATTCGAACCAATTCGTTATTATCGCCTATTGTGCTGCAAATATAGCTTTTTTTGGTAACTAAAAAAGTTGATTCCACCATTTTTTCCACCATTTTAAATATCAATATTATTCTCACGTAGTATGGCCTCATACCTATCAACCTTTTCTTCTAGGCTCATCTTCCTCTTGCCAACATCAATCATTTTCTCACCATTTCTAAATATGAAAGATGGATTCAGATCGTATTTATCCATAAGTACTATTACATAGTATAAGGATAGCGATACTTCGCCGCTTTCAATCCTTGAGTATTGAGACTGATAAATTCCAAGGGTTTCGGCAAGATCTATTTGCTTTAGACGCTGTACGCTTCTGAAACCTCTTAGTCTTTCTCCGACAATTTTTTGAAAATCATTTTCTGGTAAGACCATTGTCTTATTTTTTATTGAATTGTGTCTTTATTTCTTCAAGCATGTTTGACATTGTATTTATTTTTTCTTGAATCTCTTTGTCTCTATTCACGCTTTTAATTGTTGAATCTTCCTTTATGGCCCCTACTTCAGAAAGCCTTATAGGTAATATATCGAAAATCAACCAATTTGCAGAGGTATTAAATACGGAACAAACCTTAAAAATAAATTCAAATCCAGGTAGAATATATCCAGATTCATACTTAGAAACTGCGCTTTGACTAACATCAAGTTTATTAGCAAACTCAATTGTTGATATTTTAAGAACTTTCTTTCTCAAATACAGTAGGTTTTTTTTAAAATTTTCCACTTGATTTTCAGTTAATTATGATTTTAATATTAATTAATTAATTTGTGAATCAAAAATAACATTAATATAATCATACTTCAAAATAAAATAACTATTATTTTAATAATTTGATTTTCCACCTATTAAAATAATACTTTCCACCAGATTAACCACCATAATTTAAAAGCTAAACGGTTAAAAACGGTGATAAATGGAAAAAGAAAAACCCATACCTCGCTTGAGATATGGGTTTATGTGTCTAAATGAATCGAAATGAAGCTTAACGGTGCTTATTTCATTTGTGGGTTGTGATCCCTCTGGGATTCGAACCCAGGACCACTACATTAAAAGTGTAATGCTCTACCAGCTGAGCTAAGGAATCATTGGTTTAAAAGAAGATAAAAAAAGCCTAAATCGCTGAGGCTTTTGAATTTTGGTGATCCCTCTGGGATTCGAACCCAGGACCACTACATTAAAAGTGTAATGCTCTACCAGCTGAGCTAAGGAATCATTACTTTATTTAGAGCGGATTGCTTTTTGTAAAGTTGTGCAAAGATATGGTTTATGTTGTAGTGTGCAAATGATTTTATGGTTTTTTTTAGTTGAGAATCTTAACAACCTTACGCTCAGTAAGAATAAAGTTTGAAAAAATAATATGTTCTTTATATAACTGAATTTAATTCGTTGAGTTAATATCCTCAAATTTTTTAAACGGATGTAATTTATAAATAAGTGATTCCTTTACGACTTCGATAATCTTGATTAAAAGGCTCGAAATTTTGGTCGATTAATTCACAGGATACTTTGATGGATATGAAATTAATGTCTCCAAATAAGCTAGCTACTGCAGCATCTGCGGCATCACGTCCTGTAGCTATTTTAACCAGGCCATTTATGGGGATTAATCTTGTCGCATCAAACAATATCCAATCGCCATTAATATAGGCCTCAAAACAGGCATGGAAGTCTGGAGGGGCTAGTTGATAAGCATAACCTGTAAAATACCTTGCCGGTATGGTTAATGCCCTACAAAGAGCAATGCCTAAATGAGCGAAATCGCGACAAACTCCTGCTTGTTCGGTTACTGTGTCATAAGCAGATGTTTCAGCATCTGTAGAACCGCTTAAATACTCTACATTTAAATATATCCAGTGTGTAAGAGCCGATACTTTATCGAAATCATCTTTCTTATATCCAAACATATTATTGGCTAATCGATATAACTTATCTGACTGGCAGTATCTGCTGGGATTAAGGTAAGTTAATACATCAGCAGGAAGTTTAGCGATGTTCAAATCTTTTATCCTATCATACTCTTTTATTTCGCAATATTGATTGACTTGGGCACTATAATTAATGCTTAGATTCTGGTCATTCAAGATCTCTAAACTGGTTAAACGGTTGCCTTCGGGCGAGGATAGAAATTCCTTTTGATGAACACCTTTAGTAACTTCTAATGTTTCACTGATTACTTTTTGATGGGGTGTATTTAAAGCGCTAATATTTAAGATGATAGAACTATTGTTTTTTACCTGATATTGTAAATTAGCTTTTACTTCGAATTTCATATGATTTTATTTAAGCGAGATAGATTAGAATATCAGCTTTATTTGAGATTACAAAGGTAATTTAAGCTAGTGAACTTTTACTGAATTCCTAATTTATTAAGTTATTGCTCTTTACATAAAAAAGATTCCGCTTTAGCTAGTTTATGATGCCTTTATCAATTGCTTTTGTTCTTTTTCGGGAACAAGTTGATCAAATAAAGTGATTTCGGGCATTCCGCATAATTTGAATGCTTCAATATTGTGCCACTGTTTCCCATTGTGTTTAAACAAGATAAATTCATCACATTCAAATTCCGCATAAAAATTTTTAGATTCATAATCGGCGAAAGCCATTTCAAATATGTGTTCTCCAATATTCCTATAAGCGATAGTATAATGAGGATTAAAGGGCATTTGATCTTGCTCTACATGGTAAAAATTTGTTCTAAATGTTTTTTTAATCCCTTTTTTCAATCCGAGTAGAAGAGGATGTTTTTCTGCATTAATATAAATCGTGTGTTTTTGAAATCGGTCAAAATCTTTAAGAATATGTTTAAAGTGTTGGTGCTGAGTAGCAATAAAACTCAATTTTCGCTTTAAAATCAGCTCATCTTTAACATCCATTTTAAATGGCTCTTTTAAAGTAAGATGAACTGGAGGCTTTAAAGCTTCCTCACTATGATATTTTTCTGCAAATTCTAACCTGATTTGATGAATGCGTTCTGCCACCTCTTTAGGCGGAACAATAGCGATAAAATATAATCCCTTCATAAAATAAAAACTAATATTATTAGTAAATATAGATAAAACTAAAATATTTAGTAATTATATTTGAATATTATTTCCAATAAATTATGTTGCAGAAGCAAATCACACACATTGATTTAGATTCATTCTTTGTATCAGTAGAGTGTAGAACAAATTCTAAACTTTTGGGTAAACCTGTGGCTATTGGAGGTGCTGGAGATAGAGGCGTAGTTGCTTCTTGTAGTTACGAGGCAAGGAAATACGGAGTGCATTCTGCCATGCCGGGTAAATTAGCCCGACAACTTTGCCCGGATTTGATTTTCTTAAAGGGTGATTATGAAAGTTATTCTACCGCATCTAACGAGGTTACAAAGATTATAGAAGAGTCGGTTCCACTTTTCGAAAAAACTTCTATTGATGAGTTTTATATGGATATGACGGGGATGGATCAATTTTTTGGAACCTTAAAATATGCCAAGGAACTGCGAGAGAAAATTATTCATGAAACGGGTTTACCTATCTCTTTTGGCTTATCTAAAAATAAAACGGTTTCTAAAATAGCTACAGGTTTAGCAAAACCCAATGGGTATAAATACGTGACTTATGGGGAAGAAAAACCTTTTTTGGCTCCTTTATCTGTAAGAAAAATCCCAATGATAGGGGAGAAAACGGCAGAAAATCTACGTAAAATGGGTGTCCAGAAAATCTACACTTTGCAGGAAATGCCTATGAGATTAATGGAATCAGCTTTTGGAAAGCATGGGATTATGATGTGGGAGAAAGCCAATGCCATTGATCATTCTAGTATTACGCCCTACGTGGATAGGAAATCTTTATCTAGTGAGGAGACTTTTGAAAAGGACACCATGGATATTCAAATGCTAGAGTCTTTAATTGTTTCTATGACAGAGGATTTATGTTTTAAGCTGCGAAAGGAGAATTTTTTGGCCGGATGTATCAGCGTAAAAATTCGTTATTCTGATTTTAATACGCATACTCAGCAAATTAAAATGCCTTACACTGCCGCCGATCATTTATTGATTCCGCAAGTAAAAGAACTTTTTAGAAAGCTATATAATCGCCGAATACTGATTAGGTTGGTGGGCGTTAGGTTGAGCCAATTGGTACGAGGGCATCATCAAATTCATTTGTTTAACGACAGCGAAAGTCAGATTAATTTATACCAAGCTATGGATTATATCAATAAAAGGTTTGGAAATAAAGCTGTCCATAGAGCAGTTACCACTGGGATAAAAACTAGGTCTTTCAATCCTTTTAATGGAATAACAAAGTGAGGAATGTATCTTAACTGCCATAGCTACTTTAGTTTTCTATATGGAACGTTGTCTCCCGAAAATCTTCTGCAACAAGCAAAACAGCATGGGGTAGAACGTTTTGTACTTACTGATATCAATAATACATCTGGTTGTTTAGAAGTTAGCAGGTTAAACAAAAAAAATCAATTTTCGCCTATTTTGGGGATTGATTTTAGGAATGATTTAACCCAACAGTTTGTAGGAATCGCGAAAAATCAAGATGGATTTGAAAAATTAAGCAGATTATTATCTGAGCATTTAAAAAATGAGACTCCTTTTGACTATAAATGCGAAGTTAAAGAAGATGTTTTTATCATCTATCCTTTTAAAAATGATGTAGATTATTATTTAGAAGATCACGAGTTTATCGGTATCAATTACAAAGATTTGCATTATTTAAAGCTCGATAAGTGGAATTCTTATCAGGATAAAATGGTGATTTTACATTCGGTAAGTTTTGCAAATGAAGCTGATTTTAAGCTGCATCAGTTATTAAGAGCGATAAAAAAAAACACCATTATATCTAAAATTGAAATGGATGATTTGGCTTGTGCCGATGAAGTGTTTTTTGATGAGCAAGCTTTTATGCATCACTATGGGGATTATCCCGAACTCATTCAAAACACTTTTAATTTATTAGAAAGTTGCGAGGTGATTGATTTTGAGTTAGGGAAAAACAAAAATAAGTCAACTTTTTATACCCATTCAGATAAGCGTCTTGCAAAAGAAGCAGATTATCAAAAGTTGGTTGCTTTGGTGGAAGATGGGGCAAAGTATAGATACCAACATATTAATCAAAAGGTTAGAGATAGAATCGAAAAAGAGTTAGAGGTAATTAAAAACGGAAATTATATTTCCTATTTTTTAATCAATCATGATATTATTTCATATGCTCAAAAACGAGGGTTTTATTATATAGGACGAGGTAGCGGAGCAAATAGTATTGTAGCTTATTGTTTAAAAATCACAGATGTTGATCCTATCGAGTTAGATTTATATTTCGAGCGTTTCATTAATGTTTTTCGTAAAACACCACCCGATTTTGAT
>JACMOI010000097.1 GCA_014378105.1 Pseudopedobacter sp. | reverse complement strand
TTTTATTATATAGGACGAGGTAGCGGAGCAAATAGTATTGTAGCTTATTGTTTAAAAATCACAGATGTTGATCCTATCGAGTTAGATTTATATTTCGAGCGTTTCATTAATGTTTTTCGTAAAACACCACCCGATTTTGATATCGATTTTTCTTGGCAAGATCGAGACGAAATCATTCAGTATATTTTTGATCGATATGGTTTAGAGCATACTTGTTTGCAAGCTACTTACACTACATTTCAAGCCAACTCAACTTACAGAGAATTAGGAAAAGTCTACGGTTTACCTACTTCGGAAATTGAAGAATTGGCAAATCGGATGAAGATGAATCATATTCCTGACAAAAAAAAGGAAGAATTATATTTTAAAATTTATGGATATGCCAAAAAGTTAAAGGATTTCCCCAAAAACTTAAGTATTCATGCTGGTGGTATTTTAATTTCCGATGCTCCTATTTATCGTTATACCGCTACATCACATCCGCCAAAAGGCTTCCCTATTTGCCAATTCGATATGTACAATGCAGAAGATTTAGGCTTATATAAATTTGATATTCTGAGTCAGCGAGGGCTGGGGCATATAAAGGATACTTTAGCTATTGTGAAAGAAAATAGGGGTGTGGAGATTGATATTCATGATATTTCAAAATTTATGAAAGATGAAAAAATTGTCAAGCATCTTGAAAAAGGAAACTTGGTGGGTTGTTTTTATGTAGAGTCTCCAGCCATGCGGATGTTGTTAGCTAAACTAGCCTGTAAAGATTACCTCACTTTAGTGGCAGCTAGTTCTATTATCAGACCAGGCGTAGCGCAGTCTGGGATGATGAGAGAATACATTTTACGACATCATCGTCCTGATAAAGGAAAGGGATTAGCCCATAAAGTTTTATGGGATTTGATGTCTGATACTTATGGTGTAATGGTTTACCAAGAGGATGTGATTAAAGTAGCCTATCATTTTGCAGGTTTAAGTTTAGGAGAGTCAGATGTTTTACGACGAGGAATGTCGGGTAAGTACCGGTCTAGGGAGGAGTTTCAAAAGGTAAAAGATAAATTTTTTGAAAATTGCGATCAAATAGGAAGAGAGCGGAGTTTAACGGTTGAAGTGTGGCGGCAGATTGAATCTTTTGCAGGTTATTCGTTTGCCAAAGGTCATTCAGCGTCATTTGCGGTCGAAAGCTATCAAAGTATGTATTTGAAGGCTTATTTTCCATTAGACTTTATGGTTGGGGTCATTAATAATTTCGGTGGGTTTTATCGTACGGGATTATATGTTCGTGAGGCACAGAAATGTGGTGCGCAAGTAAAAGCTCCATGTTTAAACCGCAGTCAATGGTTAACATCAATTAAAGGAGATGTGATTTTCTTAGGCTTTATTCATGTGAAAGGGTTGGAAGCTAAATTGATGGAAAGTGCTTTACAAGAAAGAAGTTTGAGCGGCGATTTTTTAAATATGAATGATTTTACAGATCGAGTTGCTGTTGGTTTAGAACAATTAATCATTTTGATAAGAATTGGAGCTTTTAGATTTACTAAGAAATCCAAACAGGCTTTGCTTTGGGATGCTCATTTTTTGATGAACAAAAAGCCATCTCAAACCATTCAAAATAGGTTATTTAAAGTTACATCCGCCACTAATTTTAAAGTGCCGGATTTGCATTACGATAAAAGAAATGATATGTTGGACGAGTTGGAACTTTTTGAATTTATGCTTTCTTCGCCTTTTGAATTAATGTCTAAACAAGACTGGAAAGGAATAAAAGCCAAGGAAATTCCATCAAAAATTGGACAAGAGATAGTGATAGTTGGGCAGTTAGTAACCACCAAATATGCTAAAACTAAACATGGAGACACGATGTTTTTTGGGACTTTTTTAGATAGAGATGGAGACTGGATTGATACCGTTTTATTCCCTGAAGTTGCTACTAAATATTCATTTAAAGGATTTGGATGTTATTTAATTAAAGGTAAAGTTACAGAAGAATTTAATTTCTTTACAGTTGAAGTATCTAGTATGGAGAAATCTGGTTGGTGGAATGCTGCAGATTAATTAAATTAAATTAGTTAATCGTCAGTTTAGAAAGTTTGATTAAAATATGAAAATATTTTCTTTTACAAATGAAAAATATTACATTTGTGTATGAGGAATTACAAAGTAGAAGAAGAAAATGAAATAATAAATGAGGTGCATGAAATGTTGGTTCCTTATCAAACTTATTTTGAATCTCCCGTTAATCGATTATCGGTTATAAAGGGAGGTTTATCACCTACAGCAATTCAAGATTTATTATCCATCAGTGGTTCTACACGTTTTGATATGGCTAAAAATTTAGATTTAACAGAGCCAACTTTGCGTAAACATTTAAGTGCTTCAAAAGAGTTAAGCACCAGCTTGAGTGAACATGTATTGTTTCTTTTAGAACTTTATGATAAGGGGATTGATACTTTTGGTTCGATAGATGAGTTTAAAAATTGGTTACCACAGCATAATGTAGGCATAGATGCCAAACCCGGTGATTTATTAGATTCTATTACAGGGATAAATATGGTGATGAACGAACTCAATCGTATAGATCACGGTATTTTAGCTTAATGCTGGTTTACAGGATAGTGCAAACTAGATATGCTACTTCTTTGGTAGCGCCAGGTTTTGCGGGACGATGGAATAGCGAAGGAGAAGGAATGATTTATACTGGTGGGTCAGCATCTTTATCTTGCTTAGAAGTTTTAGCTCATAAAAGTGGAGCTGCTTTAAACTCAGGAAAATTTTCTATGGCCGTTATTGAAATCCCTCATCAACTGCTAATAAATGAGATTAGTTTGAAACAACTACAGTTATCAAACTCAGAATGGTACAGGGTTTTATATTATCCAATCACTCAAAAATTAGGAAACCAATGGATTGAAGAAAGGAAATCTGCAGTATTAAAAGTGCCATCAGCGATTGTAGATAGAGAATATAATTTTTTACTCAATCCTTTCCATCTTGATTTTTCTAAAATAAAAGTAGTGGACATCATTCCTTTTAATTTCGATACGAGGTTGAAATTAAATATAGATTAACCAAAGTTTTTAGCCCTGATAGTAGCGTATACCGGCTTTGTGCAAAAGGCCTGCAGGCGTATGAACGTATAGCAGGAACTCGCTTTGTTACCTGCAATTACCTTGCGCTACTAAAAAACAAATCAAAACATTTTCTTATCCTTATCTTTGTGCTTAAATGAAGTTTAGCAAATACCACATAGCGCCTCAGTTAAAGAAAAGTTTAGAGGAATTGGGCTATAAAAAACCTACTGATATTCAATTTAAGTCGATTCCGCAAATTTTATCTGGACAAGATATTTTAGCTATTGCACAAACAGGAACTGGAAAAACTGCTGCTTTTGCGATTCCTTTAATTAGTATGCTGCAAGAAAACAAGCGTTTTGAGCCAGAGCAAAATGTAAAAGCGGTGGTGATGGTACCTACCCGTGAA
>JACMOI010000096.1 GCA_014378105.1 Pseudopedobacter sp. | reverse complement strand
GGTAATCCCGACACCATAAAAATAGCTTTGTCTGCTTTCTTTGCGATGTATTGATTTGTCCAGCCTTGTAAATCAGTAAACTTTCTTCCCGATTCTGTATCGGCATGTAAGCCCATTCCTAGTTCGTTAGATATTATGATGAAAGTTGCATCTTGCTGAGCTAACTGATCAACCTCGTCTTTAATCTTTTTTAAAGCTTCTTCAATATCGTATTTAGTATCTACATAAAAATTAGTTAACCACAAAGTGACGCAATCCAACACGACTACGCGTCGACTAAAATCAATTTTTGAAGGATATTTTTCTTCTTCGATATTTTCCCAACGTTCGTCTCTATCACTTTGGTGACGTTTGATTCTTTGGTCAAAATCAGCATCCCAATTCCTAGCAGTTGCCAAATAGATAGGGTTTTGTGATAAACTTAATGCCAATGCCTGAGCATATCCACTCTTTCCTGACCTTGCCCCTCCTGATATGTAATAAATCATCTTAATTTTTAGAATTACGATTTGTGATTTTAGATTGAATTTTTTTAATCTTCCAAAATTTAGCTCATAAAAAAAGCGATGATTGCTCATCGCTTTCTTAAATATTTTAAATCTTACAAGGCAACTTCGCGATTTGCTTTTAAGATAGTGAATTTAGACTTCGCTAATTCGAAACCTCCATAAAGAATAGCTCCAAATACAAGGTTGCCAAACAAAAGATTTCTTTCAAAAGGAATGGCAGCTATCAAAGATTGGAAATAACCTTCGATACCTTTGCTGTATAATGTGCCTGCTAACCAAGGTTCGATATCTGTAATTAACCAATGTAATGCTACACCAGCTAAAGAAGCTAAAAATACTGAACCAACATTTACTTTTTTAATAAGGCTTCCAATGAACACCATCGCGGCAAAGCAAATATAAACCCAAGCAAAACCTCCATAAAATAAGTTCCACTCACCAGTATAGCTATGCGTGATAAAGATATCACTCACAAAAAGTATCAATAACGGAACTAAATAGGCCTTATATCTATTGTTATAATAAGTACCTCCAAATAATGCAATTGCACCTATGGGTGTAAAGTTTGACATTACAGATTGCTCTCCTAAGTATATGAAACGGGTTGCAACAGCCGCAATCATCATGAAGAAAAGTATCCAGTTTCTGATGTTTAAATTTTTAAGTGACATAGTTTTTATTTGTTTACAAATCTATTAATTTCTTAGTTAAAATTAAAGCTTAAACCAGCATTAAAATTTATTCTCATTGTAGTATATCCAACAAAGTCATTATAACTTGCATTTAAGATGTTTTTTACATCGGCAAATAACATGATTTTTTTAAACTGATATTGCACATAGGCATCTACTTTACTGTAGCTCTTTAAGTTTACAGATACTGCTTTAAAAGTAGTCGGATCGTAATACTGATCTAAACGATTATCATTCCATCTGTAATTTAAGCTGGTATAAAATTTAGGTGTAAAAGCATAACCCAAATTTGCACCAAAGCTATTTTTAGGTCTCCTAATTAAATTAAAAGTTTCTGTAGACACATCACTAGTTTTAACTTTTCCATCTACATAATTATAAAAAGCAATAAAATTTAGTTTAGAACTTGGTTTAAAACCGAGTTGAACTTCTAACCCTTTATCGTTTTGTCTATTTTGATTGATGTAGCTAAACTTAGGTCCAAAATCAATAACATCTTTTAACTTTCTTTTAAATATGGAAGTCGTGAAAGATAATTTGTTATCTAAAAAATTAGCCTGAATACCTGTTTCATAGTTTTGCGAAGTTTCAGGTTTTAAATTAAGGTTGCCATAGTCAGAATATAATTGATATAAACTTGGCACCCGGTAAGCTGAAGAAATGTTAGCATAAACTTTCAATTGATTGTTAAATACCAGGGATGGATTAATAGTGTAAGTAAAATTATTTCCGTATTGGCTATGGTTGTTATATCTTCCACCTAATTCCATTCTAAAAAGATTTCCCCCTTTCAAAAACAACGAAGTATAAAGACTACTGATATGATTATTGGTATTTAAAGAAGATGGGTAAGTAGGATCGATATACTTTTGGTCGGTACTGTTGTATTTGTAATTGGCCCCAGAAGTAATCCCTAAAACATCATTAAATTGATAATTAAATATCGCTTCCAAATTGGATATATTTCCAATATTTTTTGTAACGGTTGGATAGTTATCAAATTGATTCTTGATATTATTTTGAGAGAATATGAAACTTAAATCGCCTTTGGTCAAACTTAATTTAGCTCCTAAGTTCGCTAATAAAGCAGTTTTATCATAAGTATAACCAACAGCATCAGAAAAAGCACCATTATCTAAATCGGCTTTGTTTTGGTTGGCTTGTAAACCTCCATTTAGAGTAATCCTATTTCCTAGGTATTGCGACAGATTTAAACCAAAACCTATTTGTTTAAACCCGTCCTTTTCAAAGATGACACCTGGATCAGCTGGCTCGGCAGAGGAAATACTCTTAGAACTTAAGTTGGAAAAATTTAAGTTAATTTTGGTTTTATTTAATTGACCATTTAAGCCAATAACTTGTTTGTAGGTATTGTAACTACCTCCACTCAATAAGGCACTTGCAGTTAGTTTACCTTCGCCTTTTTTGGTGATGATATTGATGACACCAGCCACAGCATCTGATCCATATAGGGTAGAACTTGCACCTTTTAGTATTTCAATTCTTTCAATCTGGCTTACATCAATTGCGGCAATGTTAAACTCTCCTGAAATTCCTGATGCATCATTCACTGCAATTCCATCAATTAAGATTAAGGTGTTCGCAGAAGAAGCGCCGCGTAAATAAACAGATTGTATTCCACCTGGGTTACTTCCACTGCCACCAATAATTAATCCCGAAACGGTATTTAATAATTCGGGTAAGCTGCGACCCTGAGCTTTCGCAATGTCTTCTTTGGTGATGACATTTACAATTTTACCTACATCAGCTAATTTTTTGGGAGAACGCGAAGCAGTGATTACTACCTGTTCCAAATTTGTGGTGTCTCTCGTTTGAGAGACGGCTGTGGCACTTAAAAGTACCAGTTGAGCCAACCCTAGGCCAGCTACAACGATTGTGTTTCTTTTTTTCATTTTGTTGTGAGTGTTAGCCCACAGCAAACAGACTTGATTTTTAAATGGAAATACCGAAAGAAAAGTATTCTCACCCAAAAGCTTCAATCCCCGAAAGCTATGAATTTTAATGTTTTGGCAGGTCTTCTGACTTACTCCCTGTTTTTCGGTCTTCCCATTCCTATGCATCGAAACAGTGACCTTCAGATTGAAAAACAGTTTTATAGAGCTTACAGCTGCGGGACAGTTAAGGATTTACACCTTTATTCCCTTTTAATCCCGACCTCAATCGGGAACCATAACATTACAAAAGTAAAATTTTAAAATATATAGGCTTAATTATTTTATTAACAATTCTCAAAAAACTAAATTGCTGATCATAAATTGTCCGTTTTTGGACTTCACGGTATTCTTATCGCTAAAACATCATCATAAAAAATGAAAAATCTAAAATTAATCATCATCCTCACTCTTATGATTCAATTATCTGCGAAAGCCCAAAATCCCATTGAAGAAATATTAAATAACAATCCTGATTTATTTAAATCCGTTTTAGAAGATCCTAACCATAAAGAAGTTCAAATTATTTACACACAAATTAATAGAGATAAACATCAAAAGCCTCATTTTAAAACTTATAGTTATCAGCTAGATGCTAAACATTATTTCTACCCTGCAAGTACTGTTAAACTACCTACTGCAATTTTCGCTTTGGAAAAACTAAACGAACTAAAAATTAAAGGCTTAGATAAAAGTAGCACTATGCTTACAGATAGTGCATTTTTAGGGCAAACTAAAGTAACCAAAGATTCAACTGCTAAAAATGGTTTGCCATCTATTGCTAATTATATTAAAAAAATATTATTAGTGAGTGATAATGATGCTTTTAATAGATTATACGAGTTTACGGATAGGAGGACCATCAATCAAAAATTAAAAGATTATGGCTTTAAGAATTCTAGAATTATTAATCGATTATCCATTGGTGATGCTGGAGAAAGCACCAGACATACTAACCCTATTGATTTTTATAATGGTGAAGAATTAGTTTATCGCAAGCCACGAGCATATGATGCGAATGATTACCCCATGAATTTGAATAATTTAATTAGAGGAAAAGCTTACCTAAATAGCGAAGACAAATTAATTAACGAACCTTTCAATTTTACTGGAAAAAATGTTTTTGCATTGGCTGATCAGCAAGAGTTAATGAAACGCTTATTTTTCCCGGAAGCTTTTCCTAAATCAAAAAGATTCGATTTAAACGCTGATGACTACCAACTTTTATATCAATACATGAGCATGTATCCAACTGATAGTAAAAAACCAAACTACACACGTCCTGATTATTTTCCTGCCTATTGTAAATTTTTATTTTACGGGGCAGACCCTCAAGCGGAAATAAATCCTGATATAAAGATTTTTAATAAAGTGGGTGACTCCTACGGTTACACCATTGACAATAGTTATTTGGTAGATCAAAAAAATGGTGTAGAGTTCTTTCTAGCGGCCGTTATTCAATCGAATAATAACGAGATTTATAATGATAATCATTACGAATATAAGGAAATTTGCTTTCCCTTTTTAAAGAATTTAGGACGGTCAATATATGAGTTTGAACTAAAAAGAAGAAAAAAATATAGCCCAGACTTATTAAAATGGTTTAAATAACTTTTTAGAAAATTGGTATAGTTATGGTATCGAATATAATATAAAATTCGTACATATTATTAAAACGTCATATCATGAAAACATTTTTCCAAACAAAAAACAGCAAAACTGACTATGAAAATTATGGTGGAGAATTTTCTATATTAACTTCAAACCATCCCATTGAAGATAAAGAAACTATAAGCTCAAAAAAATCAACTCTATATACTAGTTTCTTATATATTTTATCTGTTTTAAGTATCGCATGCTGGATTATTTCTTTAAAAATCCTTCCTTTTGGAGACGTATTTCAATTTTTATTAGGTGCCGTAGTACTCACCGTAAACATGATGGTTTTTAAGTGGACTAAAATATAAATTCAGAATCTTCAGATTTGATTCAGATTTTATCCCTTAATTAGTATAATGATAAAAAATCTGGTTCTATTTCTCTTCATTTCATTACCGCTCTATTTAACAGCTCAGGAAAAAAACCTTGATTATTTTATCAATCAAGCTAAAATCAATTCTCCACTTTTAAATGACTATCAAAATCAGCTTTTAATCTTAACGCTAGATAGTTCAAAAATAAAAGCAGGTTTACAACCACAAGTTAACGGATCTTCTAATTTATTATACGCACCTATTATAGGAGGTATAGGTTTCGACCCTGCCATCACTAATGGTCAGATAGTAAGCGCATTAGTTACTGTAAGTAAACAAATCACTACTAAAGATCGATTAAATACTTTGTTAAAGAGTTTACAGCTCAATAGGGATAGTTTAGGTAATCAGCGGGCTTTTACAGTCTTGGATTTAGAAAGAGGAGTTTCTGCACAATACATCACTACTTGGGGAGATCACCAACTTGTTCAATTAGCTAAGGAGACCCTGCAACTTTTAGAGAAACAAGACAACCTGTTAAAAAAGCTAACGCAAGGTTCTGTTTTCAAACAAACCGAATATTTGGCTTTTAAAGTAAATTTAGAACAGCAGTATTTGACAGTCATGCAAAATCAAAATCAATATAAAAATGATTTTGCTGCACTTAATTACTTAAGTGGAATAGCGGATACTACTTCTTATGCCATTTCCTCCCCTCCTGTTCGAGTAATAAACGTTCCTAAATTCGCCGAAAGTTTACTATTTAAAAAGTACCAAATTGATAGTTTAAAAACCTTAAATGCTTTAGATCTGCTTTCGTTGAATTATAAACCCAAACTCAATGTATTTGCGGATGGTGGCTATCAATCATCATTACCTCAGCAAGCTTATAAAAACTTTGGCTGGTCGGTTGGTTTAAACCTAAGTATTCCTATATATGATGGTGGCTTAAGAAAATTGACTACCCAGCAAATTAATATAAACCAAAGAACGCAAAATAAATACAGAGACTTTTACAAGATTCAATACAATCAACAAAAAAATCGGTTACAGCAAATGATTGATCAATACGAATTATTAATAAATAAGACCAATAAACAACTTAATTATTCAAAAACTTTGATAGATGCAAATGCACTGCAATTAAAAACTGGAGACATTAGAATGACTGATTATCTGATATCTATCAATAATTACTTAAACTTAAGAGTGAATATCATTCAAAATAAAATCAACCAATTACAAATGATTAATCAACTGCAATATTTAAAGTAAAATGAATATGAAATTAATATATGCTTTAAGTTTCTCTATTTTGATGTTCGCCCCTTGTGGAGGATCTGGCGCTGGCAATGCTTCCGAAGAAGCGGTTAAAACCGTTACACCCGTAACTGTCACATCACCTGAAAACATTTCTTTAAACGAAGAAATCACTTTAAATGCCACTTCTACTTATTTGTTAAAGTTTGGTGTTAAAGCGAATATTAACGGCTATATTCAATCTTCATCTGTAAAGATGGGGCAATCAGTTAGTAAAGGAAGTATCCTGTTTGTTTTAAAAACAAAAGAAGCAAAAAGTTTGGGTAATACCATTAATAAATTAGATCCTTCTTTTAATTTCTCGGGGTTAAACCTGATTAAAAGCCCTGTAAATGGTTTCATTACCAATTTAAATCACCAAACTGGTGACTATGTGCAGGATGGTGAACAACTGGCAGAACTGTCGGATAAAAGTAGTTTCGGTTTTTTGATGAGTTTACCTTACGAGTATAATCAGCTTTTAACAAAAAATAAAAATGTCACCATTCATTTACCTGATGGAAGAAATATTACTGGAATAGTCGCCCAGATTATGCCTGCTTTAGACTCTGCAACACAAACTCAAAAAGTTTTGGTCAAAATTCCTTCTCAATATACTATTCCAGAGAATTTGATTGCAACTATTGTCATCTCCAAAAATACTTCCTCAAAAATTTCCTTACCAAAAGAAAGTGTTTTAGCCGATGAAAGTCAGCAGAAATTTTGGGTAATGAAAATGATTAACGATAGTACAGCTGTTAAAATCTTTATAAAAAAGGGGATTGAGGCAAATAATAGAATTGAAATTTTATCTCCAGTCCTCACTGGATTAGAAAAAATATTGCTATCCGGAAATTACGGTTTAGCAGATACCGCACTAGTTAAAATTAAACATTAAAAGATTGAAGAAATCATTTTTTCATTATTATAAAAGCCCATTATTGGTTTTGGTTTTGCTCATCCTCATTGGTGGGATTTTTTCGTTTCAGAAAATGCAAACTGCACTTTTCCCTGAAATTACTTTTCCAAAAATCAAAATTATTGCAGATGCCGGTCAACAGCCGGTGGATCAAATGACGGTTGCCGTAACCCGACCGCTAGAAAATGCCATTAAACAAGTTCCTGATTTAATTAAGATTCGGAGTATCACTAGTCGTGGAAGTTGTGAAATATCTGCTTTCATCAATTGGAAAGCCGATATTAATTTAAGTCAGCAGCAAATAGAATCCAGAATAAACCAAATCAGAAGTACGCTACCTGCGGATGTAAATATTGTGGTAGAAAAGATGAACCCTTCCATTCTTCCCATTATTGGTTATTCTGTAAACAGTAAGGAGCGTTCGCCAATCGAATTGAAGCAAATGGCTTTATATACCATCAAACCTTTCCTATCGCAAGTAGCAGGTATAAGCGACGTGAGAATCATTGGTGGAAAGTCAAAAGAATATTGGGTCATCCTCAATCAGGAAAAAATGAGCCAATTAGGCTTAAATCCTGCAAAGCTATCTCAAGCTTTAAATCAAACAAACTTTGTAAAATCTAACGGTTATTTATCTGATTATAGATTACTCTACCTCACGGTAACCAATGCCCAAATCACCAATGCCAAGCAATTAGGTGAGATGATTGTTCAAAATGATGGAAAAAGAGCTATTCAATTAAAAGACATTGCCAAAGTCGAAATACACGAAGCAAAAGAATATATCAAAGTAAATGCAAACGGGAAAGAAAGCTTATTAATCGCAGTCATTAAGCAACCCAACTCAAATTTAGTAGATGTTTCTAAAGCCATGACGGAGAAGGTAGCTGAATTGCAGAAAATACTACCCTCTGATGTGATCATCAAACCTTATTACGTACAAGCAGATTTTGTGAATGATGCGGTAAAAAGCGTAACAGATAGTCTTTGGATAGGGTTGGCATTGGCCATTTTTGTTGCCATCCTATTTTTAAGATCTTGGAAAGCCAGTTTAACCATTCTGATTACCATTCCAATAACGTTGGCACTTACCTTAATCGTTTTATATTTTACAGGCGAAACATTTAACATCATGACTTTGGGAGCTATTGCTGCCGCTATAGGATTAATAATTGACGATGCCATTGTCATTGTTGAGCAAATACATAGAACTCACGAAGAACATCCAGAAGAGCCCACCAAATTATTGGTTCACAAGGCGATCAACTACTTATTTAAGGCGATGGTGGGTTCTTCCATCAGTACCATTGTGATATTTCTTCCTTTTGTGTTGATGAGTGGGGTTGCCGGTGCTTACTTTAAGGTGATGACCAATACCATGATTATTACTTTGGTTTGCTCCTTTTTTAGCACTTGGATTTTATTACCAGTGGTCTATCTTTTTTTAACTAAAGAAAGTAAGAAGAAAGTAGTAAAAGAAGATGCTCATGAAGTAAAAGAAAGAAAATGGGTGGGGTTTTTCATCCGCAAACCCATCATTAGCTTTGCTTTTATGGCTCTTTTGGTTGCTTCCGTAGTTTTAATTCTCCCTAATTTAGAAACTGGTTTTCTACCCGAAATGGACGAAGGAAGTATTGTTTTAGATTACGATTCGCCGCCTGGAACTACTTTAGAAGAAACCGATAGGATGCTCAACGAAGTTGAAAAACTGATTGTAAAAGTTCCTGAAGTTGCAGCTTACAGCCGCAGAACTGGTACACAAATGGGTTTTTTTATTACCGAACCCAATAGAGGCGACTACCTCATCCAATTGAAAAAGGACAGAAGTAAAACCACTGATGAAGTTATTAATGATATCAGACAGCAGATAGAAGCATCGCAGCCGGCTTTAAGAATTGATTTTGGACAGGTAATTGGAGATATGCTGGGCGATTTAATGAGTTCCGTTCAGCCTATAGAAATCAAGATTTTTGGCCCTGATCAAAAAAAAATTCAAGCTTATTCTAAGCAGATTGGCACAATAGTAGAAAATGTAAATGGCACAGCCGATGTTTTTGATGGAGTGGTTATTGCGGGTCCATCTATTACTGTTCTGCCAGATTATAATAAACTAGCCCAATTCAACATTAGTCCTGCCGATTTTCAATATCAAATCCAAAATGATTTAGAAGGGAATGTTGGAGGAAACATTTATGATAAACAACAGCTCACTCCCATCCGTTTTATCAATTCCACAGAAATGAAGGGAATCTCTGGTATTCAACAAATGAATATTTTTTTACCAAATGGTAGTATAAAACCCATTGCCGAATTTGCCACCATACAAGTAAATAAAGGGGAGGCTGAACTAGAACGCGAGAATTTACAAACCATGGGTGTGATTAGTGCTCGTTTAAATAACAGAGATTTAGGAAGTACCGTTGCCGAAATTCAGAAAAAGATTAATAACCAAGTTGCTTTAGAAAAAGGCTACAGTGTAAGTTATGGTGGTGCGTACGCCGATCAACAACAATCTTTTAAAGAGCTCTTATTAATTTTATGTTTATCCAGTTTATTGGTTTTTTCAGTCATGCTTTTCCTTTTCAGAGATATTAAAGTAGCAGGAATCATCTTGTTGGTCGCCGTATTAGGAATTTCTGGTAGTTATATATTGTTATTTTTAACCAATACACCATTAAATGTGGGTAGTTATACTGGCGTAATCATGATGGTGGGAATTATTGGAGAAAATGCCATCTTCACTTATTTACAATACAGTGAGGCATTGCAAGAAATGGAACAGGAAAAAGCGGTGATTTATGCCATTTCTACTCGTTTAAGGCCCAAATTAATGACTGCTTTAGGCGCCATTATCGCATTAATGCCTTTAGCATTGGGTATTGGTACAGGCGCACAACTACACCAACCTTTAGCAATTGCAGTTATTGGCGGTTTTATAGTGGCACTCCCACTGCTATTGATTGTTTTACCAACCTTATTAAACCTGATCAAACCTAAATTAATCGAAAATGAAAATATTGATCGTTGAGGATGAAAAAGAATTAGCTAAAAGTATGGTTCATTACCTCCAGAATGAAGATTATTTTTGTGAAACTGTAGGTGATATTGAAGCTGCAAGAGTAAAAATAGGCTTGTTCGACTACGATTGCATTTTATTAGACATTATGCTACCCAATGGTAGCGGGTTAGATTTATTGGAAGAAATTAAAAAAGCTAATAAAATGGATGGTGTGATTATCATCTCGGCTAAAAACTCAGTGGAAGATCGAATTTTTTCCCTCAAATTAGGGGCTGATGACTACTTGTCAAAACCATTTAATTTAGCCGAATTAAGCGCCAGAATTCAATCTATAATTAGAAGGCGTAATTTTGATGGAAACAACATTATTCAATATAAAAACTTGGTCATCGATTTAAATGCGAAAAGCGTAAAAGTGGATGATGTGGAGGTTGAAGTTACTAAATCTGAAAGAGCATTGTTGATTTTCTTACTATTAAATAAAGGAAAAGTAGTATCTAAAAATTCAATAGCCGAACATTTAAGTGGTCAATCAGCCATGTATTTTGATAATTTTGATATCATCTATACGCATATTAAAAATTTAAAAAAGAAACTAGGCACCGCCGGAGAATTTATTAAAACCATTTACGGAACAGGCTATAAATTGGTATGAAACTCCTCTCCTACAATTCACAACGTTATCTAATTTTATCAGCTTTGCTGATTTTATTAAGTATACCTATTTTCTACTTTGTGGTGAGCACTTTTTTTTTAAAATCCGTAGATGAGTCTTTAGCTTTAAAAGCTTCATTTTTACCCGATTATATCCATAACATCAAAAACCCAAATGATTTGGAGCTTTGGAAAAAAGTAGATTCCGACTTAAAAATTAAGGTTTATAAAGATGGAGATTTTAAAACACAACCGTTTACAACGGAAGCTTATAGTAAAATAAGTAAAGAGGTAGAACAGTACAGAAACTTGCAAAAGAAATTCACGCTCTTTAACCAAGATTATATCATCACGTTCCGTACATCCTTGGTAGAAAAAGAAGATTTATTACAAAGCATACTTTTTTTACAAATTGGACTCTTGCTTTTCCTTTTTTTAGGTTCGATTTTCATTAACAGAAGAATCAGTAAAAAAATATGGCAACCTTTTAGAGACATTCTCAACTTTCTACAAAATTTTGAGTTAGGACAGGATTTAAATCCCGAACAAAAGAAATTAAAAATTGATGAGTTTAATGACCTGAACCAAGAGATTTACCAACTCATCAACAGAACACAAAAAACCTATACTGCACAAAAGGAATTTACAGAAAACGCAGCTCACGAGTTACAAACACCCATTGCAATCATTAAATCAAAATTAGAACTCTTTTATCAGGATGGAAAACTATCCAATAACCAGAGTATATTGATAGATCAAATCAATAGTACTCTTAATAAGTTAGATGAGCTTAACAAAAGCTTATTGCTATTGGCTAAAATTGAAAATCAGCAGTTTGATTTTAAAGCGAATATTGATTTAAAAACAGGACTAGAAGAAACAGTACAAGAATTAGAGTTTTTAGCAGAGAGTAGAAATCAGTCAATAAAATTATGGATTCCTCAACCCATCGTTATTAAAGGTAATGCTACTTTAATTCATCAACTTTTTAAGAATCTCATCATCAATGCTATACAATATGCTCCATTAGGAGAAGAGATCAACATCAGTTGCGATGCTTCGGGAATCCTGATCACCAATAAAGGCATTCCTTTAGATTTTCCGATTGATAAACTTTTTAAAAGGTTTTCTAAAAATAATACCCATCAAAGCCATAGCGGAAACGGCTTGGGTTTAGCCATTGCAAAAAAAATAGCCGATTTCCATCAGTTGAAATTGACCTACCAGTATGTTGGTGACGAACATCAGTTTAGCTTATCCCTTTAATTCAGTTTTTACACAGACTGTTCTTTTATTTTTATATAAAAAGTATATAATTATGAAAAAGTTAATTTTAGGTGGCTTAATTGCCATAGGAACAATGATCTCTAGCAGTTCTTTTGCACAGTCTATCCCAGCAATGGTGAAAGCAAGTTTGACTAAAACTTATCCAACAGTAAAAAACGTTCATTGGGACAAAGAAAGCCCTAATTACGAAGCTGGTTTCAAATTAGATGGAAAAGAAATGTCTATTTTGATGGACTCAAAAGGGAGTATTTTAGAAACAGAAACTGCTATTTCTAACAAGGAATTACCTGCTTCTGTTTTTTCTTATCTAAAAACAAAATTTGGAGCCGCTTATAAGATAAGTGAAACCGCGTTTATTGTTAAAGCTGATGGAACTAAAATTTATGAAGCTGAAGTAAAAGGATTAGATTACATGTTTGATAATAGCGGCAAATTTATCAAAGCTCAGAAAGATTAAGAATTAGAGCCCGTCGTCTAATTAGTTGACGGGTTTCTTTATTGAGCTTAAGTGATTTAATTATTTAGTGATATGAACTTTGGTGTTTTACAATAATTTTTTTAGACAAAGAGTTAACCATATTTATTTTCATTTAATCTAATAGAAAGCCGCAACATCAAAAATTAAATTAGTTGATGATAATTAATTTCTATTTCTTAATTTAAGTACAAAATTACCCTCATCGCTATCCTTATATCTGTAGGATAGCAACAAATTTTCAAACACAGACTATAGAAAGAAATAATTATTATAGTTTATCTGTGTTAATCTCATTGATTTAGAATCATTTACACGCATTAGCAGTTATTTGTTTTTTTTTACAGTTATAATTTTATCTTGATTATATTTTATAATTGTACTGGCTCTATTTACACCTATTAATAGAGCGAATTGATTTTTATGAGCCGTTAAAAAACATAAATAGTTTTTAAATGTTAAACTTTAGCGCCTTTTTTTTAAACTTATTGTCAGCAAAGTATGGAGGGTAATGATGCAAAAGAACTTTTAGAATTAGCTGAAACAATTTCTTTGTTGGGCACTTGGGAAATAGACCTGAAAACCAATGAAGTTTTTTGGTCTGACGGTTCATTCAAAATTTGTGGCTATCAACCTAATGAGTTCGAAATAACTTTAGAAAGTGGACTTGCCATTATTCATCCCGAAGATAGGTCTTTAGCAGTTGAAAAGATTAACGATGCCATTGAAAAAGGAATACCTTACGAAATCAGAAAAAGGTTTATCACCAAAGACAATCAGATTATTCATATATTTTCTAAAGCTATATTAATTAAAGATAATGAAGGGAAATCTATAAAATTATGTGGGGTATTTCAAGACATTACAAGCGTTGTAAAGCTTGAAGAAGAATATAAGTCGGCTATAAATGACCTAAAATCCCGAAACGAATTTATCGAAACCATCGTTCAACATTTACCAGTAGGAATCGCTGTAAATAAAATCAGCACTGGCGAAGCCACTATGGTAAATAGTTCCTTCGCTTCAATCTATGGTTGGACAGATAAAGATCTTTCAGATATTGAGTCGTTTTTCGAAAAGGTTTATCCAGATAAAACTTATAGAAAAGAAATCATGAGTAAGGTGCTTTCGGATATTGCAAGTGGTGATCCTGCTCTTATGAATTGGGAAAATATCATAATCACCACCTCTAAAAGTGAAAAGAGATTTATTAATGCTAAAAATATCCCAGTATTTGATCAGGATTTAATGATTTCGACAGTTGTAGATGTAACTGAAAGAGTGAATGCTGCAGAAAAATATAAATATCTCTTCCAAAACAATCCTGCAATTATGATCATGTTTGATTTTGAAACTTTGCAAATTGTTGATTTTAACGATGCTGCACTTCAAAAATACGGCTACAGCAGAAATGAATTTTCATCACTTAACTTAAAAGATCTTAGACCTCTAGAAGATGTTCCGCTATTAGATGTCATGTTTACAGATGAACCAACTTATTTTAAGTTTCTTGAAAGTCCAATACGTAATCAGAAAAAGAACGGGGATATTTTTTACGTGAAAATTTCAAGTCATTTATTAGACTATGAAAATCGTAAATGCTCTTTGGTGCAGGTAATAGATGTTACTCAACAACTTTTAGCGGAAGAAAATTTAAAAAAATCAGAAGAAAATTACAAGCAAATTTTTAAGGATAACCCTGGTCCTATGATCATATGGGATTTTGAAACGAAGAATATTGTAGATTGTAATGATGAAGCTTTACATCAATATGGTTATACTAGAGAAGAATTTTTAAAACTTAATATTTTTGATATCCGTCCTCAAGAAGATATTGAATTAATTAAAGAGACTACCAAAGACGAGAAATCTTACGGTTTAACTCATAGAAACATTTGGCGACATCAAAAGAAAAATGGTGAGTTAATATATGTGAATGCTACAGGTCATATTATAGATTATAACGACAGAAGGTCATCGTTAGTGATGTTGATTGATATGACTAAACAAATTGAGGCCGAAACTCAGGTTAGAGAAAGTGAAAAAAAATATCGTTCTTTCTTTGAAAATAGCATGGATGGTATTCTTTTAACCAATCCTGATGGAGCTATACTTGGCGCAAACCCTGCTGCATGTGAGATTTTTCAAATGACAGAGCTAGAAATTATTGAAAAAGGCAGATTGGGATTAGTAGATCAAAATGATTATAGGCTCAATCAGTTATTAAATGAAAGGGAAACTAATGGTAGAGCTAGATCTGAAATAACAATGATTAAAAAGGATGGGACAAAATTTGAAGGAGAAATTGCTTCTTTAATGTTTAAAGATTCACAGGATAAAAAAATGACTAATACCATCGTTAGAGATATTACACAACAAAAAAATACGGAAGCGAATTTAAAAGAAGCCTTGTTAGAGAAAAATGAAATTTTAGAAAGTATTGGTGACGCCTTCTTTGCCATCAATAGAGAATGGACGGTGACTTATTGGAATAATCAAGCTGAAAAAATGCTGGGTATCTCTAAAAAAGAAATTATTGGCCATTACTTATGGAATGTATTTCCAGATCGTTTCGACTCCGAAATCTATATCAAATATCATGAGGCCATGACAGATCAAAATTTGATCAGATTTGAGAATTATTTTGAGAAGTTGCAAAGTTGGTACGAAGTCAGCATTTACCCTTCAAATAGTGGCTTATCTATTTACTTAAAAGACATTTCTGAAAGAGTAGCCTACACCAAAGCCATTGAAGAAAGAAATATAAAACTACGAGAAATCGCTTACACACAATCTCATATTGTAAGAGCTCCATTAGCTCGAATTTTAGGCATTGTTAATTTAATAGACGAGCTTAAAGCTTCAACAAGTGAAGGCAAAGAATTATTAGGATATTTAAATGCTTCTGCAAAAGAGTTAGACAATGTGATTAAAGAAATTGTAAGTAAAACAGAGGATATTTAAAGCTAACCTATTATTTTCTTTACTTAAATCTCTCTTATTTTTCTTTAAACTTTTACTAACCAATTCTAATTTTGTTAAGCTAAGTTCAGCTTGCTTACCCCTATCATCTTTAGGTTCATCGTCGCAAGTGATGACAAAACAGGATGACAGTGAAAACAAAAACTTCAGCATAAGCAGGGTTTAACTTTAAGAAACCTATTTTTTGTTTTAAGAAGCATTTTATGCGTTCCATACCTCCATTCCTCAGGTCTGAGAATCTAGGAGCAAGATTTTCACACTTAGCGTTTTAAAGCAGATTTCATGTTCTTTTTATTTATAAGTTCCATATAGCTACAAAAACAGAGACAGTTAAAAGATTATCAAATAACTCAACTAGTTCATTATTAGCACAATCACCATAAACTAGATTTAAAAACTTTATGCTGACTTAACAATAAATAAGTTAAATTGAACAAAGATTAAAGGAGGATAAAAAATGATGATTAACAGCACTCTTATTGGGCTTGTCGTATTAATTTTAGTGGTAGCACTATATTTTTACTTAAAAAAGAATGCAAAAGACAAAAAAGTCATGGGCCAAGACCTCAATGCAGAAAATACCACAACTGATCATCATCATCCTGATAAAGAATGAAGAAAACATCCATATTCAACTAAAACCTGGAAAGTAATAAATAAAGGGTATGATAGGAATGAAACTGGTGATATTGACCACTAAAACATGTAAAGTTTCAATAAGAAGAACACCTATTTTTTAATTCAAACTTTTATAGATGCGTAGTTTATTTTGAACTTGACGAGCCAGAAGAAGTTGTTGATCGTTCCAGTTGGCTTAGGTGGTTAAAATAGAGATGAAAGCAGGGATTGCTGAGTAGCATACTGTTTCTATTTTCTCAATCACTATGAATGAGGTATTAATCCTTAAGTGTGGATATTAAAGAGATTGGTTTTTACCATCATTTTTTAAAAAAAAATACTTAAATTTTAGATACGCTGAAGCTAAGATTTATAACAGCTGTGACAGTTTAAAAGCATCTCTTATTTACTGTTAATGTCACTGGTTCTTATCAGCTTTTTATTCAAAAATTCGTCTATACCTAATGAAGAAAGTTCTCTGCCATAACCGCTTTGATTGGTTCCGCCAAAAGGAAGATCGGGTTGCGAGCCTGTTGGATGGTTGATATATACCATTCCTGAATTAATTCTTTCTGCCAGTTTTTGTCCACGTTTTTCGTCAGCTGTAAAAATGGCTCCACCAAGCCCAAAACGTACAGCATTCGCTAATCCAACTGCTTCATCTTCAGAGCTTACTTTGTAAACAGAAGCAACAGGGCCAAAGAGCTCTTCGTGGAAAGCTTCCGCATCTTTTGGAATATCTGTTAAGATGGTTGGCTGCATAAAATATCCTTGTCTATCAAAACGCTTGCCGCCAGTTAATAATTTCGCACCTGCCTTTACAGATTTTTCAACCTGTTTCTCTAGCCCTTCTAAAGCAGATTTACTGCTGAGTGGTCCTAGTGTTGTTTCCTCTTTCATTGGGTCGCCAGGTTCCATTTGTGCTAGTCCAGCTTTAAACTTTTTCAAAAATTCATCATAAACTTTATCCATTACTATAAATCGCTTCGATGCAATACAGGCTTGCCCACAATTTTGCATTCTGCCATAAATAGCCCATTCTACCGTCTTATCCATTTCGGCATCTTCTAAAACAATAAAAGGATCACTCCCTCCCAATTCTAATACTGATTTCTTTAAATTTTTACCTGCGATTGCAGCTACACTGGCACCTGCTTGTTCGCTACCGGTAAGTGAAACCGCTTTTACAATTGGGTTAGCAATCAATTCTTCAATTTTATTTGTACTGATGAATAAGTTGGTATATAATCCATCTGGTGCTCCCGCATCAACAAATAGTTTTTCTATGGCCAATGCGCATTGCGGTACATTAGAAGCATGTTTTAATAAAATGCAATTACCTGCCATGATGTTGGGTGCAGCAAACCTCGCTACCTGATAATAGGGATAGTTCCATGGCTCTATGCCCAATAAAACACCTATAGGCTCTTTTCTTATATATGCCGAACCATCTGTTGGACTCAATGGTTCATCTGCTAAAAATTCTTCTGCATTCTTAGCGTAATATTCATAAATAGCGGCACTTAGTTCGACTTCTCCTTTACTTTCAGCTATGCGTTTCCCCATTTCTAAGGTTATCAACGTAGCTAATTCTGAAGATCTTTCTCTCATTAGGTCAGCAACCTTTTGTATCACTTTTCTTTTGACCTCAAAACTTTCATTACGCCAAGCTTCAAAACAAGATGCTGCTTTTTGTAACTTTTCGTCTAAAGTACTTTTATTGATTTCTTCAAATGAGTTTACTGTTTCCTCGGTGAAGGGATTTACTGTTTGAAAGGACATAATGCTAAATTTATATGTTTGAACTTAATTTTGCAATAACAGTGCCATTGAAATGCATTTTTAACTTTAAGAAATACTGGTTGTGAAAATTGTAGTTAATTATTTAAGGTTTTAAATAGAAAAGTATCGATTAGGAGCGAAACAGAATTTATGTTTCTTCTTACTCTTGCTTTAGATAGACAGGATAAGTTAGTGATGAATAGATTATCATTTAAACTGTTTTGCAAGGTGTGAAATTACAAGGCAATCTATTTATTTGATCATACATTTTTAATATTAAATCAGAGCAATTTCTCTCTTTAGTGGATTTTGATTTTCATTATACAAAGCGACAATATGCCATCAATTGATTGAAAAATCTAACAAGGTGATAATCGAATTATTCTACTTCAAGAGCTTGCTCGCTCTGATCATTTCTCCGTAATCCTGCTTCTCGATCATTGCATTCAAAGTCATGGTTAATCTTTTAACACGTGTAGCATCAGTTTTGGCTTCGTTGATCCATCGAATAAAATAGTTCTGATGTGATTTTGGCTGAAGTAGAAATTGATTCAATGTTCCTTCTTCATCTTCAAAGCAGTCCGCTAAATCTTCTGGAATCTCGAATTTGAAATCTTTATCTTCCTCAATAGATAGACTCACCATTACTCCTTTTCTTTTACCGATTTTTTTGAGAAGATCTTTTTTTAGAGCCAGAATAAAGTCCCCTTCTCCCATGGGAGTCAGCGCTAAACCGTTTATTTTTACTTCATCAATCCTTCCCTTCACCCTAAAGCTCACTTTACAATCAGGTTTGAGTTCCTGAGCAATGTCGGCAGGGATATCCAAATAATGCCATCCTGTCTTCTCCCCTTTCTCGCCAAATTGATGAATAATCACTGCATGATGAATCATGTTTTAAAGATAAATAAATCAATTAAGAGATAACTATTACGTTAGGGATAATCACAAAGGGATGCCTTTGGGAAAGTTTAAAGCCCGCAGTCCATTTTTGTGGGCGAAGATTTGTAATGTAAAGCCCGCCCCATTGGGAAACGCTTAAAATTTAAATCCATTACTTATAACCTAAGACTGAAAACCTACAACTTAAAAGTCCACAGTCTATTTAGAAAAAGTATAAGTCATACCCATTCCTTGGTAGCTTAATCCCATCATGGGTGCCACTGTGAGGCTAGTGTTTTTCTTTTTATGGAGCTCTGGAATTAAGATGCCACAAGCCATACCAACGCCGTAACCCAATAAATTATCGCTTAAAAAGTGTTTCCCAGCTCGGATACGTTGGTAAGCAACAACGGCAGGAATAAGGGCTGCTGCTGTCCAGATGTAAGGCTTTAATTGAGAATCAGGATTAAAATCACTGTAGACCTTGGCAGCAAAAAAAGTTGCTGCAGCCGTGGCGGTAGTATGTCCTGCAAAGAAAGAACGTTGTGCATCTTTATCTTGTCTATCTGCCAGAGGCAAAGAAGTATTGTAAACCAATGGTCGACTACGTTTCACTAAGCCTGCTGCCAATGTAAATGAAGCGGTAGCTGCCGACATGGTTTCGATAAACAACACGGATACTTGACCGTAGTGATGACGTTCATTTTTATCAATCAAACCTATTATTGGTGCCACTGCAAAGGAAGCATAAAATGGGATGTAGCTATCTTTATCAGCTTGTTCTCTAAAAGTACCCGCACTGAAACGATCGAGAAAAAAAACATCTTGTTTTGATTTGACAGCAACCTCTGCTGGAGTTAATTCTTTTTTGTTTTTTATCAGACTTAAACCTAAAGCGCTCAATCCAATGCCACCAATTACTAAAGAAGCATCTCTTTTAAAACTAGTTTCGTAAGGAGAATCGTTTTGAGCTAAAACATTCTGAGTGACCAATAAAAAGGTCAATAATAGTAGGTAAGGGTATTTTTTTTGCATAATTTTAAATCATTGAGCCGTTAAAGACTACTTTTAATTGTTATGCAAATACTTGTTCAATTCTTTTGCCAGTATTCGGGTATTAACAGATATGTTTAACTCAGATTACGGTCTCTAAACCAAACTTCATCTGGTTTTGCTTCAAAGGTGCACATCAATTCAATCATCTTTTTAGGATCTTCCTGATTAATAACTAAATCACGGTTAATGGGTTTAAGAAAGCGTTGCTCTACCATTACATCCATTTGTTTAAATAAGAAATCGTAAAATCCGCCGACGTTTAAAACACCAATTGGTTTTTGATGCAAGCCTAATTGTAACCAAGTCAATACCTCAAAAAACTCTTCCAAAGTCCCAAAACCGCCAGGTAGAATTAAGAAAGCATCGGCCAAGTCCGCCATTCTTTGCTTACGCTGATGCATATTTTCAGTAACGATCATTTCAGTTAAACCTTTATGACCAACTTCTTTATCCATTAAAAACTGTGGGATTACTCCAATGGCTTCACCCCCGTTTTTCAAAACCGCATCTGCAACCAAACCCATCACTCCTACACTTCCTCCACCAAAAACTAATTTAATTTGGTGCTTCACCATTTCGGATGACAGTTCTTCCACTGCTGATTTTAATTTTGGATCTCCGTTAAAGTTAGAGCCGCAATACACACAAAGAGATTTTATCATTCTGATTTGAAGATTTGAAAATATGATAATTTAAAAATAATAACTAAGATGACTATTTAACTTTTATAATTAAGGTACTAGCTAATCATCTAACAAACTAAAAACTAACCATCCAACAAACTAGTTCCTAACCAACTAATATCTAACTAATCCACTTAGCAATTAAAAAAGCAGCACCAGCAGCTAAAGCGCCGATAAACATGGTTTTAAACGCTCCACCCCATGCAGGTTGTCTGGTTACTTTACTTTTAAAGAATCCAAAAATGAATAAAGCCACCATTGTTATTGCCGCAGATAGATACAAACCCTCTTCGCTAGAAGTTGTAAAGAAATAGGGAGCCAAAGGAATAAATCCACCTGCGACATAAGATAAAGCGATGGTAATCGCACTTTTACGGGCTGCATTTAAATGAGGTTCTTCTAAACCTAATTCAAATTTCATCATAAAATCAACCCATTTATCCTTGTTTTTTTCAAGTTCTGTAACCACCACCACCTGACTTTGAACAGAAAGACCATACTCTCCTAAAATTTCCATCACTTCTTCTCGTTCCTTTTCAGGAACTATTTCTACCTCTTCGCGTTCTCGGTTTTTTTCAGAGAAATAATGATCATATTCTGTTTTTCCTGCTAAATAGCCACCTAAACCCATTGCAATAGATCCTGCAACAATCTCCGCAATGCCTGCAGTAACAATTAGTGCGGTAGAGGTGGTTGCTCCACTCAATCCAGCTGCCAAAGCAAAAGGAACAGTCAATCCATCGGCCATACCGATAGATACATCTTTTAAAAAATCAGAGCCTGAAAAATGTTCTTCTTTGTGAGACATATTATTTTGATTTGATAATTTGATAATTTGTCGATTTGATGATGCTTATAAAATTTAGAATAAATAATTTATAATCCTAAGTTGCATTAACGATAGTAGCGGCAGCTTTTTTGATTTTTCATCAAAAAACTATAGCGGATAGCGTGTCCCGATAGCTATCGGGAAAATGCCCAATTAACCATCTAACAAACCAAAAACCTATCTACTATAATTAGGTGCTTCTTTCGTGATGGTGATGTCATGTGGATGAGATTCACGAATTCCCGAAGCTGTGATTTTAACAAACTGAGCTTTCTGTAAAGCTTCAATGTCCTTTGCGCCACAATAACCCATGCTAGCCTTTAAGCCACCTACATATTGGTGCATCACTTCTGCTAAAGTACCCTTGTAAGCGACTCTACCTACAATACCTTCAGGGACTAATTTTTTAATATCATCTTCTACATCTTGGAAATAACGGTCTTTAGAACCTGACTCCATGGCTTCAACCGAACCCATTCCACGGTAGGATTTGAATTTTCTACCTTCGTAAATAATGGTTTCTCCAGGTGACTCGTCCACTCCGGCAAATAAAGAACCTGCCATAATAGAACTTGCACCCGCTGCAATCGCTTTGGCAATATCTCCTGTATGTTTAATTCCACCATCAGCAATCACCGGAACTCCGGTACCTTGTAAACCTCTAGCGGCTTCAAGAACAGCATACAACTGCGGGACTCCAACGCCAGCAATAATTCTGGTGGTACAAATAGACCCAGGACCAATTCCAACTTTAACCCCATCCGCCCCAGCATCAGCTAAAGCCTTTGCACCATCGGCAGTGGCTACGTTTCCTGCTATAACTTGTAAATCTGGATAAACAGATTTCACTTCTTTTAATTGATTGATGACTCCTTTAGAATGACCATGAGCAGTATCAATAGCAATCACATCTACTCCTGCTTTTACCAAAGCTGCTACACGTTGCATGGTATCATGAGTAACGCCAACTGCAGCACCAACTCTTAATCTTCCATGCTCGTCTTTACAGGCTTGAGGGAAGTTTTTGAATTTCTGAATATCTTTAAAAGTAATGAGTCCACTTAATTTCCCAGCTTTATTAACCACTGGAAGTTTTTCGATTTTATGATCTTGTAGAATTAACTCAGCTTGAGTTAAAGTTGTTCCTTCTGGGGCAATAATCAGGTTTTCCTTAGTCATCACTTCAGAAATCTTCTGATTCATGTCTTTTTGGAATCTTAAATCACGATTGGTGATGATACCGACCAAAACATTATCTTCAGAAACTACAGGAATTCCACCAAT
>JACMOI010000095.1 GCA_014378105.1 Pseudopedobacter sp. | reverse complement strand
GTAATTCTCAAAAGTCATACGGAAAGATTAATCGATTCTGTGGCTTACGCCGATACTTGGTATAGGGATGCTACAAAAAAAGCGGGAGGTTGGTCTTTGGAGAAATTAGATCTTTTTTCAAATTGTCAGGGAGCTACCGCATGGATAGCCTCTAATGATTCTAGTGGAGGAACACCTGGTAAACAAAATTCAGTAAATATTTTAAATTATGATGCTTTAATATTTAAAGTTGACAGCTTTTATAAATTAACGGATTCCACTTTGTTGATTTCTTTCTCAAAATCATTGGATCAAGCTGCACTGATTACTAATAACTTTAACATTCAACCTTCCATCGGTTTAAAATCTATCGCATCTGATATCAGTCAGCAAAAAATTAAGTTGACTTTTCAAAAATTTCAACCAGCGACTACCTATCAAATCAAGTTAAATAACCTAAGTGATTGTAGTGGAAAGGCACTTACCGGAACTAAAGATTTTACTTTTAAAATCCCTCCATTAAGGCCCGATACTGCTCAACTTATCATTTCAGAAATTTTTGCTGATCCTTCGCCAGAAGTTGGCTTACCCTTGATAGAGTTTGTAGAAGTTTATAATGGTGGTAAGGATACCGTGGATCTAAAAGATTACTCGATTTCCAATGGAACGACCAAAGGTAAATTTGGAGCGAAAAAAATTCTCCCAAATGAATACGTAATTATTTGTGCTACTTCAGATACACTTGCTTATCAACCATTTGGAAAAGTGATAGCTCCATCCTCTTTTCCTTCGCTAGTAAATTCCGCAGGCAAAATAATTCTTAAAAGTCATACCGATAGATTAATCGATTCTGTAGCTTACGCTGATACTTGGTATCGGGATGCTATAAAAAAAGCGGGAGGTTGGTCTTTGGAGAAATTTAATCTTTTTTCAATCTGCAAAGGTGCCACAGCATGGACATCCTCAAAGGACATCACTGGAGGAACGCCTGGAAAACAAAACTCGGTCTATATTTCTAATTATGATACCTTAACATTAAAGGTTGATTCTTTTTTGAAACAGAGTGATTCGACTTTGCTAGTTGTTTTTTCGAAACCCATAGACCAAAGCTCTTTAGTTACCAGCAATTTCAACTTGCAACCAATCAGTATTTTAAAATCAATTAATTCTGACATCAGTCAGCAGAAAATCACACTCAATTACCAAAAATTTCAATCTTCCACCACCTATAAATTGCAATTGGGTAATTTGACTGATTGCAGTGTGAAAACCTTAACGGGGACTAAAAACTTTTCTTTTAAAACTCCAGCACTAAGGACTGATACTGCAAAACTTATGATCTCTGAAATATTTGCCGATCCATCGCCAGAAGTAGGTTTGCCCTTGGTGGAATTTGTAGAGATTTATAATGCTGGTAACGATACGGTTGACCTTAGAGATTACACAATTTCTAACGGAACCTCTAAAGGAAAGTTTGGAGCTAAAAAAATATTGCCAAATGAGTATCTTATTGTTTGTGCTGCTGCAGATACACTTGCTTATCAACCATTTGGAAAAGTGATAGCTCCATCTTCTTTCCCTACACTTACAAATACCGCAGGTAAAATAATTCTTAAAAGTCATACCGAAAAATTAGTTGATTCAATAGCTTACGCCGATACATGGTACAAAAATTCACTAAAAAAATCAGGCGGATGGTCATTAGAAAAAATTATCCTTAAAGAAAAATCTTGTAATGGTTTTTACAATTGGGCTGTAAGTGAAAATAGCATTGGCGGAACGCCAGGAAAAATTAACAGTGTCAATACTAGTTTCAATACCGCTTCTGATTTAAAAATCCAGCAGATTGTTATGCTTAGTGACACAACTATAGAAGTATTTTTAAACTTTTACCCAGATACTTCCAAGATAAATCAGGCTATTTTTTCATCACAAAAGTTAGGACTTCCAAAGCAAGTTATCTTTAATAAAATTAATTATAAAAGCTTTAAACTTTATTATTCTCAACCTTTTCAAGAGGCAATATCAAATACAATTTTAGGTAGTAAGCTATTTAACTGTAATGGTTTCGAAATGAATGATTCACAATCATTTACCAAACCTTTTGTTACTCTTATTAACTATCCAATAGTAATTAATGAAATATTTCTAGACCCTAGCCCGTCTGTTGGATTACCCGAGTCAGAATTCTTCGAATTGAAAAACTTAAGTGATACAACAGTTTCATTAGTGAAGATGATTTATGAATATGGGGGCCGAAAAATTGTCTTTAACAAAGGCAGTATTCAACCAAATGGATTTTTAATTGTGTGTGCCGATAGAGATACGTTAGATTATCAAGTTTATGGTAAGACCCTAGGATTGGCATCATTTCCAGCATTAACTAATGATAAAGGAACTTTAGTTTTAAAAAATAATAAAGGGACAGAATTCCATCGCTTATCTTATGACAGCAACTGGTATAAAGATGCTGTAAAGAAAAACGGTGGCTGGACATTAGAATTGATTGATCCACTTTCAACTTGTAAACCCTCACAAAATTATTCGGCAAGTGTGGATGTAAGTGGCGGAACGCCAGGTCGTCAAAACTCTATTTATCTGAGTAATAAAACTACCACGCCATTATCTTTTGTGTTTGCAGTATTAAAAGACAGCTTAACCATTACCTTAACTTTTAATAGGGGGCTAGATAGTTTGCAGGCAACTTTAACTAGCCATTACAGCATCAATAACGGTGTAGGTGTTCCACAATCAACGATCCCAATCGGACCTTCATTTTCAACTATTGAAATTAAATACAATCAGTTTTTAAGTAGGAATAAATCTTATACGGTAACTGCCAATAGCTTAACAGATTGCGGCTCTAATATATTAAGCACCCAAACTCAAACTTTTATTTATCCGGCTATAGCCGCAAAAAATGATGTTTTAATCAACGAGATTTTATTCAATCCAAGAAGTGGCGGAGTAGATTTTGTAGAAGTTTATAACAATTCGGATAAAATATTAGATTTCCACAATCTAAAAATTGCTGCTGTTAATGATAAAGATTCCGTTATCCAAGTTAAGAATATAAGTGGCGCTCAATTGATATTTCAGCCGCAAACTTTATGGGTAATTACTAGCAACCCAGATACGGTGAAGTCTCAATATTTTACCGCTCACCCTAATCATTTCATCAAGGTTGCAAGCATGCCTTCCTATAATGATGATAACGGAAAAGCAGTGGTCTTAAACAAAGACAACACGAGAATTGACCAATTCAATTATCATGCGAAAATGCATTTTGCATTATTAAAAGATGTGGAAGGTATTTCCTTAGAGCGGAGCAGTTTTACTTTGGCAACCAATGCAATGGGAAATTTCAGATCGGCAACCGCTTCAGTAGGTTATGCAACTCCTGCAGATAAAAATTCTCAATTCTTAGAAAATGTATCTGCAAAAAATGAGATTTCTTTAGCATCACAAACCTTCTCGCCTGATAATGATGGATTTGAAGATGTGTTGCGAATTTTATTTGATTTACCACAGCCAAATTATGTAGCGAATGTGACTATTTATAACGACCAAGGGAAACTTATCAAAAAATTAGTGCAAAATCAAACTTTATCAGCCCAAGGCGAATGGATTTGGGATGGAATAGATCAGGATAATAACAAGGCGAAAACTGGAATTTATATTATTTATGCCGAACTCTTCGACTTGAACGGGAATGTAAAGAAGTATAAGAAAACAGCTGTTTCTGCCGCTAAGTTTGAATAGTATCTAGGCGCTCCTGATTTATGATTACAGGCTTACTAATATATCTCTTTTTTTATCTTATTTCTTTGTCCGATAGCGATCAGACGCCACTCGCATTAATAAAAAAAAGCCCGCCTAAAAAACAGACGGGGATGCCATTCCAATCCTTATCGCAAAATTTTATTTTAATTATTAAATATCACTAAAATCCTTATATTTAACTCATAATTATGACGAACAAAGAAATTTTTCTTTTGATCATTATCCCGATCTCGATTTATTTCAATTATAAATCATTTCAAATGATCAATCAACTTAGCAAACAGGAAAAAATCTCTTCCTCAAAAAGAAATCTGTTGATCTATTTTACAATCCTTACTCCTATTTTAGGTTGGATAAGAGTACGGTATGAACAAAATAAGTTTAAAACCGACTAATTCCTAAATATTTCCATTTCACACCAATTTTAAAACTGCTGGAAAATAATCCCTTTTCTAACAAACAATTATGTGTTTATCCTTTCTGCATTTATCCTGCATTTCATACCTTTGCCCTTCAAATCATTTATAAGCCAATGGTAGAAAAGATTTTAGTAATAGGTTCTAACGGACAAATTGGAACAGAATTAGTCACCGAGCTTCGTAAAATTAATGGCGAAAGCAATGTGGTAGCTTGTGATATTCGTCGTCCTGATTATGATATTAAAAATGGTGGACCTTTCGAGTTTGTGAATGTTTTAGATAAGGAAAACCTGAAAGCCATATTTGCAAAATACAAACCCACACAAGTTTATTTGTTGGCGGCTTTACTTTCGGCGACCGGAGAGCAAAATCCAAAACTTGCATGGGATTTAAACATGAATGGCTTGTTAAACGTGTTAGATTTCGCCATTGATTTTGGTACTAAGAAAATCTACTGGCCAAGTTCTATTGCCGTTTTCGGACCAAATTCTCCAAAGCAGCAAACGCCTCAGTTTTGTACCATGGACCCTAATACCGTTTACGGTATCAGTAAATTGGCAGGAGAACGTTGGTGCGAATATTATTTTCAGAAATACGGTTTGGATGTCAGAAGCATCCGTTATCCAGGATTAATTAGCTGGAAAGCGATGCCAGGTGGAGGAACAACCGATTATGCCATTCATATTTTTCATGAAGCTTTAAAAAAGAGTAGTTACTCCTCATTTCTATCAGCAGAGACAGAATTACCGATGATGTATATGGACGATGCTATTAGAGGAACAATTGAATTAATGGATGCTCCGGCAGATCAAATTTCTATTCGCTCTAGCTATAATTTTAGCGGCGTGAGTTTTAATCCAGAAGATTTAGCATCAGAAATTAAAAAATATATCCCTGATTTTAAATTGAGTTATACCGCAAACGATCCGAGACAAAAAATTGCTGATAGTTGGCCAAAATCTATGGATGATTCCACTGCAAAAAAAGACTGGAATTGGAAACCAGAATTTGATTTGGAAAAATTAACTTTGGAGATGTTGACGAACTTGAAGAAAAGCTAATAAGAATCAAGATATAAGTAGCAAGAATCAAGACCTAAATTGCAAATCATCTTTATACTTGATACTCATTACTAAAATACTATAAAACATGGGAAGAGCATTTGAATTCCGTAAAGAGAGAAAATTTAAGCGTTGGACTAAAATGGCCGTTCAATTTACCCGTATAGGTAAAGACATTGTAATGGCTGTTAAAGAAAACGGCCCGCATCCAGAAACAAATTCGAAATTAAAAACCGCCATCTTAAACGCAAAAGCGGTAAATATGCCAAAAGATCGAGTAGACGCTGCTATTAAAAGAGCATCCGATAAGGATTTGGCTGGCTACGAAGAGTTTGTTTACGAAGGTTATGCGCCTCATGGTGTGGCTATTTTAGTAGAGACCGCCACCGATAACACCAATAGAACAGTTGCTAACGTAAGAAGTTACTTCACCAAGACTAATGGCTCTTTAGGAAAAACTGGATCATTAGATTTCATTTTCAAAAGAGTTTCGACCTTTACGTTTGACCCAGGAGATATGGACATTGAAGAGCTGGAACTGGAACTGATTGATTTTGGTTTAGAAGAGATTTTTGTTGAAGAAGATGAGGATGGAAATGATGTTGCTGTAGTTCATGCCACTTTTGAAGATTTTGGAAATATGCAAAAGGCTTTAGAAGAAAAAGGCATTGAAATAAAACAAGCTAAGTTAGAGCGCATTCCATTATCACATTCCGAAGTTAATGAAGAACAAGCCATCGACGTAGCCAAGCTACTAGATAAGTTGGAAGAAGATGAAGATGTGCAGGCGGTTTATCATAACATGGCTGAGTAAAGCTTAAAGCCGAATACAAAAAGCCTAAAGCGCTTAAAAAAATATATCATGGGAATAGTAAGTAATAGAAGAAAAGATTCGGAATTAAAAGTTATTTTTAATGATGATAGTTTGATTTTAGAAATGGATGGAAAAGAAACTGCTATTCCCCTACTTTGGTATCAAAGTTTATTGCGAGCATCCGAAGAAGAAAAAGCCAAATGGAAATTAAGCGACGATGGTAAAAAACTCATTTGGAAAGATTTGAATATCGAGATTTTGATATGATGACTTTCGAAGAATTTTTCCTGAAAAAGAAAATTGATTTGGAGCAATTAGCACAATACAAACCCGAAATTTTCGCTGAATTCAAAAGCCACTTTGAGCAAATGAGCGAAAAAAGTTTCGACCACACCAAAAAATACTGGTTTAATGACTTAAGAAGAAAGTTCCCGCTTTCTGAAGAAAAAGAAACTGCTTTGAAAGAAGCCTTCAAACCCACAGAAATTCCGTCTGCTCCCATTACCGAAGAAATCAAAAAAGTTTCCGAAGCTCCAAAATCAACAGGATTTAAACCTCGTTTTAAACCTGCACTCATCCAAAAGGAAAAAGTTATTTTAGAAGAAAAGGTTGAAACAGTTATGAAACCATCAGGCTTTAAACCAAAATTCAAATCTAAAATATCTGTCGAAGAGTCAAATATGCATGATGCGCCTTCTAAAGAAAAAATAGAGATAGAAACGGAAAAAAAAGCAGCAACTAAAAAAGGTGAAGGGATTTAAACCAAGATTCAATCCCAAAATAGAGGGAGAAGGTTAACCTAACCCCTATCAACATCATAAGCGTTTATTGAAGCATTTATTTTAAATGTTTCAATTACTAATTGAAATAATTTCGTACCCAACCCAATTTCACGCGTTTTTTTACCCATTTTTGTAGTGTACAAATTACACACCATTTTATATATCTTTAAAAATAGGTAATTTCTTACTAATTATTCATTAATATAGTATTTTTATTAAAATTATAATAATAAAAGTACTGAATAATTATAAAAAAATAATTTAAATTATTTTGGTTTTGAAGTTAAATCTTTTATAACTTAGTTATTATATAACCAATTAAAAACAAATTTTTTCTTTTAACTAAAGATAAATTTGAATTGTGAACCTGGAACAATCTAATATATATTCCTATTTACAAGTTTTTTTTTACAAGATTAAAATTTTAACTACTGCTTAAAGTTAATTTTTCTTTATGCTGTAAAACAAAATGTGTCTATTAATTATTAAGTGAATCATAACACCTTTTAAATAAACTAAACAAACCAATTTTAACCAATTAATCAAACACTATGGTCTATTCATTACTCAAACAAAAAAGGAAGATTTGTTTCTTCATTTTGTGTATTGTAGCGTCATTATCCGTTCAAGCACAAATGCGAATTACTGGAAAAGTTATTTCCAGTGACGACAAATTACCTATTATCAGCGCTGCTGTTAAAGTCAAAGGCTCTAACATTGGCGTGGTAACAGATTTAAGTGGTAATTATTCAATTACCGCAAAAAAAGGAGATATTTTGATATTCTCTTATTTAGGTTATGCAAATCATTACAAAACCGTTATCGATGAAACAACCTACGATGTCGTTTTAATTCCTTCGCTTAGTACGCTAAATGAAGTAGTCGTAACGGGATATACTACTGAAAGGAAAAAGGACATTACAGGTTCTGTTTCTGTGGTAAACGTAGGAGAAATGAAAAATATCCCTACTGGAAGTCCTGAGCAGATGTTACAAGGAAGAGCTTCAGGCTTAAACATTGTCACTTCAGGAGAGCCTGGCGCAGGTAGTAGTATTCGGATACGTGGTATTACTTCCTTAGGAAACAACAACCCTCTAGTAATGATAGATGGTGTACAAGGAAGTTTACAAAACATTAATGCTAACGACATTGCCTCCATCCAAGTGTTAAAAGATGCTGGAGCAGCCGCAGTTTATGGCGTAAGGGGTTCTAATGGAGTAATTGTAGTGACCACCAAAAGAGGATCAGGTAGACCAAAAATCGATTACGATGGTTATACCGGAACTCAAAACCCTTTGAAAGGAAATGTTTTCAATTTATTGAATACTCAGCAAATGGCCGATTTAACTTGGAAGGCTTTAAGAAACTCTGGGCAGGTAGGAAGTAATGGAAATCCAACTCATCCACAATATGGAAGCGGGACCAATCCAGTAATTCCAGATTATCTTCTTATAGGTAATGCCAATGGAGTAACCAGACAACCTACTGCTGCGGAGCTGGCCAAATATAATGTAGACTACAGCAAGGGCGATATTTATCAGATTATTCCTGCTAATAAACAGGGAACGGACTGGTTTCATGAAATTTTCAAAACTGCACCCATCAACAGTCATACGGTTACTGCTTCTGGTGGACATGATAGATCAAACTACCTGTTTTCTTTAAATGCATTTGATCAACAGGGAACATTGACCAATACTTATTTGAAAAGATATAGTATGAGAGCTAATACCACCTATAACATTAAAGATAAAATTAGGGTGGGCGAGAATGCTTACATCTTCTACAGAGATGCAAGAGGTACTCCTGCAGGAAACCAAAGCGAGGGAAATCCTATTTCATTCGCTTACAGACAGCAACCCATCATCCCTGTATTTGACATTAACAATAATTATGCAGGAACTAGAGCTCAAGGACTTGGAAATGGGCAAAACCCTTTTGCAATAGCAGATCGCCAAACAGGAAACAAGTATAATATTTGGGATATTCAGGGAAATGTTTTTGCCGAGGTAGATTTCTTAAAGCATTTTACAGCCCGTAGTTCTTTTGGAGGTACTTTGGATAATCAATATGGTTATAACTATACCTACCATACTTATGAAAATGCAGAGAACAATGCTTCTAATGGCTACGGCGAAAATTCTCAATATAACAGAACCTGGACTTTTACCAATACGGTAGCTTACAATCAGTTATTTGGCAAGCATAGCCTGAGAGGTTTATTAGGTGTGGAAGCTGTTGAAAACTATGGTAGAGGAGTAGGAGGTAATGCTTTGGGATACTTTACGGATAATCCTAATTTCCGTACTTTATCTAACGGTTCTAGCGGATTTACCAATTACAGTTACGTATATCAAGAAGCTTTATATTCTCAATTTGCAAAAGTAGATTACGCTTATAATGACAAATATTTATTAAGTGCTACCGTACGTAGAGACGGATCATCCCGTTTTGGACCTGACAAAAGATATGGTATTTTCCCTGCTTTTTCTGCAGGTTGGAGAATTTCACAGGAAAGCTTTATGAAATCTGTTAAGTGGGTTGATAACCTATTACTTAAAGGAAGTTATGGTATTTTGGGTAGCCAATTAAATGTTAACCCAACCAATGCCTTTAATCAGTATGGTGGTGGCCCCGGTAATGCTTATTACGATATTAATGGTACCAGCAACAGCTCTGTACAAGGTTTTATTGCTACTAGAATCGGAAATCCAAGAACTGGATGGGAAGAAGATAAGCTTACAAATATTGGTATAGATGCTACGCTTTTCAATAGCAGTGTAGATTTCTCCGTAGAATATTATAAAAAAGGAGTAAACGGACTTTTATTTACTGATCAATCTCCAGCAACCGTAGGAGGTGCAAATTTACCAGCTGTAAATATTGGTAATATAGAAAATAAAGGTGTAGATGTTTCTGCCACTTACAGAGGCAAAGCAGGTAAAGTAAATTTTGATATCGGCCTTACAGCTGGCACCTATAAAAGTAACATTACCAATATACCTGGTAATTTCTTTGATGCAGGTGGTTCACGTATTGGTAACTTCGTAAGAAACCAAGTAGGACATCCAATTGGAGCTTTCTACGGTTATCAAGTAGTAGGCTTCTTTAAAGATGCTGCCGATGTAACCAACTCCCCTACTCAGGATGCTGCAGCTCCAGGTCGCTTCAAATATGCCGACACGAATAAAGATGGAAAGATTAATGATGCTGACCGTACTTTCTTTGGAGATCCAAACCCTGATTTTACCTATGGTTTAAACTTAGGTGCAAATTTCAAAGGTTTTGACATTTCCACTTTCTTTTATGGCTCACAGGGTAACCAAGCTATAAATTATGTGCGCTATTGGACTGATTTTTATCCTTCTTTCCAGGGTGCGAAAAGCAATGATTTGCTAAATAATTCGTGGACACCACAAAATCTAAATCCTAAAACTCCGATAGCAGAAAATGCTTCTAACTTTAGCAATAACTCTGTTCCTAATTCGTATTATCTAGAAAATGCTTCTTTCGTGAAATTGAAGTCTTTACTTATAGGCTATACCATACCGTCTACAAAATTAAAGACCTTAGGAATAGATCGTTTTAGAGTTTATTTACAAGGTGCTAACTTATTTACCATCACCAAGTACACAGGCTTAGATCCTGAATTGGTGGGAGTAAATCAAGGCACCGCAGCTTTTGGTATCGATTACGGTAACTACCCAAATAACCAAAAGAATTATAACCTCGGTGTACAACTTACTTTTTAATTAATTTAATCTTTATAAAAATGAAAAGAACTTTAAAAATTTTTCTGACCATGAGCCTCTCCTTAGGAGTCCTCATCCTTGCCTGCAAGCGAGATTTTCTGGAGCGAGCCCCACTGGGTTCTTTAGACCAAGGAAACCTTGCCAATTCAGCAGGTGTTTCGAAACTATTAATAGGTGCCTATTCTCTGTTGAATGGAACTGGTGGCGCAGGTTCCGGCTTTGGTACAGGGCCAGCCAATTGGGTTTTCGGCGGTGTCGCCTCTGATGATGCTTATAAAGGCTCTGATCCAGGAGATCAGGCGGATATAGTTTCTATAGAAACTTACACAGCGAATGCATCTAATCCTTATTTCGATAGTAAGTGGCGTGTATTGTATGATGCCGTACAAAGAAGTAATGAGGTAATAAGAGTGGTGGCTCTTGCAAAGGATATGACAGACGCAGAGAAAAAGACCACTCTTGGAGAAGCAAGATTTTTGAGAGCTTTCTACCATTTTGAGTTAAAAAGGATTTTTAACAATATCCCATATGTAGATGAAACCATTAGCTATGCCAATAACAATCTTTTGGTTCCTAATGATAAAGACGTTTGGCCAATGATAGAAGCGGATATGAAATTTGCTGCAGACAACCTGCCAGCTACTCAACCAGCAATAGGTAGAGCAAACAGCTGGGCGGCAAAAGCTTTCTTAGGTAAAATTTATCTATATGAGCGTAAGTTTTCAGCCGCTAAGCCTTTGTTTGATGAGGTGATTGCTAACGGCGTAACCGCTGGTGGCAAAAAGTATGACCTGGTACCTTTTCAAAATAATTTTAATGCGGAAACAAAAAACAGTGCGGAAGCGATTTTTTCTGCACAATATTCTGTAAATGATAATTCCGGAGGTAACAGGGGCAGCTATTCAGAGGTGCTAAACTATCCTTACAATGGTGGTCCTGGTGGATGTTGTGGTTTTTATCAGCCTTCACAAAGTTTAGTGAATTCTTACCAAGTAGATGCCAACGGTTTACCTTTACTGGATACCTGGAACGATACAAATTTAAAAAGTGATCAGGGACTAAAATCAGAGGATCCCTATTCACCAGATGTCACTACTCCTGTAGACCCTCGTTTAGATGAAACAGTAGGCAGAAGAGGTATTCCTTATTTAGATTGGGGATTACACCCAGGAAACAACTGGATCCGTGACCAAAACAATGGCGGTCCTTATGCTCCTATTAAAAATGTGTATTTCAAGAAACAAGAGGCTTCTTTAACAGATAAATCGTTCTGGTCATCAGGGGTTAATGCAAATAATTATACCATTATGCGTTTTGCTGATGTGTTATTAATGTCTGCAGAAGTAGAAGCTGATGCAGGTAATTTAGCAGGTGCGATGGCTCTGGTAAACAGAGTTCGCCAAAGATCTGCTGATCCTAAAGGCTGGGTCAAAACCTATAAAGATAACGCAGCTCCTGAAAAAGGATATACAACCACTAATGCAGCAAATTACCAAATTGGTTTATACACCGTTTTCCCTTCTAAAGACTATGCTGTTAAAGCAGTTCGTTTTGAAAGAAAGTTAGAATTGGCTATGGAAGGACAACGTTTCTTTGATTTGGTAAGGTACGGAATTGCTGCAGAGGTTTTGAATGCTTACATTGCTAAAGAAAAAAACGATAGGGTTTTCTTAAAAAATGCCTCATTTACAAAAGGCAAAAGCGAGTATTATCCTATTCCACGTAACCAAATAGATTTAAGTAAAGGCACTTTGAAACAAAATCAAGGGTACTAAATAAAAATGAAGAGAAGCATTAATAACACATTAATCTTCTCTTTCAAATCCTTAAAATATAAATTTAAACCATTTATGTTTTAAGGATTTTTAATTTGTGTTAAATTTGAATTTCATCCTACCTTTAAAAATCAAGCTGTATTTTTTAAATTAACTTCATGATAAGAGCTGCTATATATTCCCTATTTCTATTCTTGTTTGTGTCTTGCAAAAACAGTCCTCTATTCCAACAGATACCCTCTAAAGAAAGTGGGATCACTTTTAACAACAAAATAGTAGAAACAGACTCGGTAAATATTCTCGATTTTTCTAACGTGTACAATGGTGGTGGTGTAGGTATTGGAGATTTCAACAAAGACGGACTTCCCGATATTTACTTTGTAGGTAATCAGGTAAGTAACAAATTATACCTAAACAAAGGCCAATTTAAATTTGATGATGTCACTAAAGAAGCCCAAGTTTCTGGAGAAGGACGATGGGGAAGAGGTGTAACCGTAGTGGATATCAATAATGACGGCTGGGATGATATTTATGTTTGTGAAACCATCAACAGCAATCCGAAGGAAAGAGAGAATTTACTATACGTAAACCAAGGCTTAGATAAAAATGGTATCCCAGTTTTTAAAGAAATGGCAGCAGCTTATGGCTTAAATGATAACAGCCACTCTACTATGGCTGTCTTTTTTGATTATGATAAGGATGGAGATCTTGATTGTTTCATCGCAGTTAATGAAATTGTGGATGGCGATTATCCAAACCGCTTTCGCCCTAGGCTGGTGAATGGCGAGCATGCCAGTACAGATCGGCTTTATAGAAATGATGGGGATCAGGGTCAGGGTCATCCAGTATTTACAAACGTTTCAAAAGAGGCTGGTATTCTGATAGAAGGATATAGCCATCAGGCCTCTGTAGCAGACATCAATCAGGATGGCTATCCTGATATTTTTATATCCAATGATTACCTTTCTGATGATATCCTGTATATCAATAACGGAAACGGCACTTTTACAGATCAGAGTAAAACTTATTTTAAACATACAGCGGCAAATGCTATGGGAGCAGATATTGTAGACATTAATAATGACGGTTTGCCAGATGTTATCGAATTGGATATGAATCCAGAAGATAACTTTCGCAAAAAAATGATGATGAATGCCAATAGTTATCAAACTTATCAAAATATTGAGTCCTATAATTATCAATATCAATACGTAAGAAACATGCTTCATATTAATCAGGGACCAAGAGTCAAAGCAAATGATTCTTTAGGTGCACCCGCATTTAGCGAGGTTTCTTTTTTTGCGGGCATGGCTCAGACTGATTGGAGCTGGACACCTATGGTTATGGATTTCGATAATGATGGCTTTAAAGATATCATAGTGACCAATGGATTTCCTAAAGATATTACCGACCATGATTTTGGAACTTTCAGAAATCAGGCTTATGCGTTGGTGGGTAAAAAAGAACTTCTAGCGGAGATCCCAGAAGTAAAGATTCATAACTATGCCTTTAAAAATAATGGCAACCTCACCTTTAACAATACGTCAGAAAATTGGGGTTTAGATGCCATTTCCTTTTCTAATGGAGCTGCCTATGCAGATTTAGATAACGATGGGGATATGGATTTGATCATTAATAATATCAATGACCCGGCTTTTATCTACCAGAATAAGTTACGCGAAAACCACCCAGATTCTTCCAACTATATCCAAGTATCCTTGGAGGGTAGTCACAATAATAAAAAAGGCTTGGGTGCATTGGTAGAGGTTTATGTACAAAAAAAGAAACAAGTTTGGGAAAATTATCCGTTCAGAGGTTATTTAACATCCGTACAAGATATTGGCCATTTCGGTCTTGGAAAAACAAAGGTGGTAGATTCTATCAAGATTACCTGGCCAGAAGGCAAAGTGCAGATACTAAAACAAGTGAAAGCCAATCAAAAATTAGTTCTTAAATATTCGGATGCGAAAAACGTAGTTCTACCTAAAAAAGAAATTTTTGCCAAGAATACGCTTTTTACAGAAGTTACCCCAAATGTAAACATCAACTATATCCATCCAGAGAAAGATTTTATAGATTTTAATATCCAAAAATTATTACCTCATAAACTTTCAGATTATGGCCCAGCTTTAGCAGTGGGAGATTTGAATGGAGATGGTTTAGATGATTTTGTAAGCGGAGGTTCTGCAACCTACAGTGCCCAACTATTTTTCCAAACTAAAGCTGGAAAATTTGAAAGAAAAGCCTTGCTGAGTGCAAAAGATCAACGAAACAAACCTGAGAATGATACTGGTATTTTATTATTTGATGCAGATGCGGATGGAGATTTAGATTTGTATATTGCCAGTGGTGGCTATGAAAATAAAAGAAACACTCCTGTTTATGAAGATCGGCTTTTTCTTAATGATGGAAAAGGAAATTTTAGCTTAGCAATTGGTGCTTTACCTAAAAATTTTAATAGTAAATTTTGTGTAAGAGCCGCCGACATTGATCATGATGGAGATCTAGACTTATTTGTATCTAGCAGAGTAGATCCTTGGTTTTATCCTAAACCTGTTTCTAGCTTCATCTTCAGAAATGATAGCGCTAATGGGATAGTAAAATTTACAGATGTCACCAAAACTATTGCAAAAGACTTGATTAATGTAGGATTAGTTTCTGATGCCGTTTTTAGTGACTTTGATAACGATGGATGGCCGGATCTTATTTTAGCTGGTGAATGGATGCCCATTACTTTTATGAAAAATGATAAGGGTACATTTAGAAATATCAGTAAAAACACGGGAATCAATAACTTGACAGGAGGGTGGAATAGTATTGCTTCCGGCGATTTTGATAATGACGGAGACATGGATTATATTGTGGGAAACATGGGGACCAATACTTTCTATCAGGCCAGTAAAAAATACCCCATCTCTATAACCGCTGCAGATTTTGATCATAATGGAAGTTATGATGCATTTCCATCACTTTATCTAAAAGATCAAAAAGGAGAAATGAAAAATTTTCCTGCACAGACCCGAGACGACTTAGTAAAGCAAATGATTAGTTTACGAACTGTTTATCAGAATTATCGTTCCTTCGCCAATGCCACAATGGATGAAATTTTATCCAATTTCAAAAATAAAAATCCTCTTAAATTACAAATTAATGATTCTCAATCTTCTTACATCAGAAATGATGGAGGTGGAAAATTTTCAATCAGTCCCTTACCCGGTGCTGCGCAAATTTCAGTTTTAAACGGGATTGCTGTAGGCGATTGGGATGGAGATCAAAACTTGGACGTGGCCATTAACGGGAATGATTATGGATCAGAGGTTTCTGTTGGAAGATATGATGCATTAAACGGATTGGTATTAAAAGGTGATGGTAAGGGATCTTTTACTCCCCTTTCTATCCTTCAAAGTGGATTATACATCCCAGAAAACGGAAAAGCCTTGGTAAAATTAAGAAATGCAAAGGGTGGTCTTTTGTTAGCCGCAAGCCAAAACCGCGGACCATTTAAAGTCTTTGAACAAAAGCATGGTTTAAAGAATATTACTATTTTACCTGATGACGTCAGTGCATTGATTACCTTTAAAAACGGTAAAAAGAGAAAACAGGAATTTTATTACGGATCTTCTTTTCTTTCACAATCGGGAAGATTCCTTACCATTCCTGAGCAGACTAGTGTTGTATATATTACCAACACTAAGGGAATAAAAAGAAAAGTATTATAAATTAAGAGGCTTAAAATGAAAAATAAATTAAAATTGTCACTATTTTTTTTCTCTATAAGTATTGTTGTTATTGCGTTGATTTCTTCTTGTCACCAGAAAAAAAATAGCGTAGTGATGCGGGATGTTGATATTATGCACCAAAATGAAGATGAGCTTACCAAAGTGATCATCTATGATGTTTTTACGCCGCCTGTTGCCAGCAGAATCTATGTTTATTCCTCCATCGCTTCTTATGAAGCCATACGATTTACAAAACCTGAGGCAAAATCATTGGCCGCAGAACTTCAAGGCTTTAATAAAATGCCTCAACCAGAAAAGGGGAAAGATTACAACTATACTTTAGCGGCTTCCAAAGCTTTTTTTACTGTGGTACATAAAATGGTATTCTCTTTGGACTCTTTAAAAGATTACGAAGCTAAAATTGATGCACAGTTTAAACATGAATTAAGTCCTGAAGTTTATACTCGTTCTGTTTCATTTGGAGAAAGTGTCGGAAAAACTGTTTTAGCCAGAGCAAATGTGGATGGCTATATCAAAAGCCGAGGTAAGGCCCGATATATCGGCAGCCAAGAGCCTGGAAAATGGAGACCTACAGCACCAGATTATTCAGATGCGGTAGAATGGTGTTGGAACACCATGAAGCCTCTAGCCATCAATCATGATGTATTAGAAAACGATTTACTACGTCCAATTCCTTTTAGTCTTGAGCCTAAAAGTCCTTATTTCCAGCAAGTGGAGTCTGTTTATGCCCTCACCCGTCAACTTACGAATGAACAAAAACAAATTGCAAAATATTGGGATGATAATCCTTTTGTGGTAGAACACTCCGGTCACATGATGTTTGGAAATAAGAAAATAACTCCAGGGGGACATTGGATAGGAATAACGAGTATTGCCTGTAAGAAAACCAATGCAGGTTCAGTTAAAACAGCAAAAGCCTATGCAGCAACTTCTATCGCTTTATTTGATTCTTTTATCAGTTGCTGGAATTTAAAATACAAATATAGTACCATCAGACCTATTAATGTCATCAATGATCATATAGATAAAGATTGGCAACCTCTTTTGCAAACACCTCCGTTTCCAGAATATCCCAGCGGTCATAGCACCATTACAAGAGCGGCGGCAACCGTACTCACAAAAATGTTTGGCGATAACTTTGCTTTTGAAGACACTAGTGAACTTAAATACATCGGGATGAAAAGAAGTTTTAATTCTTTTATAGCGGCGGCAGATGAGGCTTCTATTAGCCGTGTTTATGGTGGCATACATTACCAGCTTAGTGTAGACGAAGGTGTTGAAGAAGGAAAAAAGGTAGGAGATTTAGTAGTTAAAAAGTTAGGGATTTAAGTTCAATTTTAAAAGAAAACCCACCGCTAAAGCGAGTGGGCATTCAACCAACCTAAACTAATTCTTTATTTTTTAATATTAAAAAATAACCAAGACAGTAAATCCTTCTCTGCAAATGCAGCGTCCCAACTGTTATGGTAAGCATTCGGATAAATATTTAATTTTACTTCATCGCCCCTATTTTCTAACTCCGCCGCTATATTTTTTGTGAATTGTGGATCAACAATATCATCTTTTCCGCCATGGAATAACCATAAAGGTATTTGATCATATTTTTTAACATTCTTTACATAATCACCGCCACAAATAGCAAAAGCAGCCGCAAAAGTATGTCGCTCTCTTCTTAATAACTCATAAGTCCCCATGCCACCCATAGATAATCCTCCAAGGTAAAACTTAGTATGATCTAGATAATTCAAACCTTCCAATTGCTCTAAATAACCAAGCAATAGTTTCATAGCAACGGTAGGTTTTCCTCCTTTTTGGAAAGAAAAGCTTCTCTTACCTTTTTCATTTGTGGTAATGTTTACATTACTCCAATAGCTATCATCCCCACATTGAGGGAATACCACAACCGCTGGATATTGTTTTCTAAAGGTAGAATCCAGAAATATTTTGGAACCATGTATTAATTGTTTCTCATTATCTTTTTCGCTCTCTCCTCTGCCATGCAAAAACAACATCAAAGGATATTTTTTTGCTGGATCAAAATCCTATGGATATAAAATTCTAACTGGTAATGTATCTCCATTCATCACAAAAGAAGTTTTAACAAAATCGCTTTTGTCTTGCGCTTTTAAGCTGACAAAACCAATACTGAGCAAAAAAAAGATTAATCCTCTCATTTTATTAATTTAAAATCAGCTTCCTTAACATTAATCGAGCTATTTCCTACAAATACTTTAAAATCTCCAGGCTCAGCAACAAAATCTAAATTGGCATTGTAGAATTTCAGATCATTTTCACTTAAAGTAAAACTAACTTGTTTACTTTCCCCTGCTTTTAAATAGATTTTCTGGAAACCTTTCAACTCTTTAACAGGGCGTGTAATAGAACCTACTAAATCTCTAATGTATAACTGAACTACCTCTGCACCATCTCTTGTGCCTGTATTTTTTATGGTTGTAGAAATGATGATATTTCCGCCAGCATTCATAGTGGTTTTATTCAAATTAGGTGCTGATATGTCAAAAGTGGTATAGCTTAATCCAAAACCAAAAGGATATAAAGGGTCGTTGCTCACATCTAAATAATTAGACCTGAACTTGCTGAACCATTTACCTTCTTCTAACGGACGTCCTGTATTTTTATGACTGTAGTAAATTGGAATTTGTCCCACATTTTGAGGGAAAGTAGCACTCAGTTTCCCTGATGGATTTACATCGCCAAATAAAACATCAGCAATGGCATGACCCGTTTCTGTACCGCCAAACCAAACATTTAAAATAGCTGG
>JACMOI010000011.1 GCA_014378105.1 Pseudopedobacter sp. | reverse complement strand
TATTGAAAAAACACTAGTTTTAGGCGCTCATGGTCCTAAAGAATTATTCGTGTTTTTGTTAGACGATTCATCAAAACGAGGCTAACCTTTCTGCTAAAAACCTATACCAACTTCACGGTATTTTTCAGATTTTCTGATTTCTGCAAAAGATTTTAAGTAATATTGATTTTAATGAAATATTTTTAATCTAATCAAAATTATTAATGCAAAAAATAACTCCTCAATATGCCGAAAGTTGTAAGATAGAGTACCAAACTTACATGACTAAACTTGGTGTGAATGTAAAAACTACTCAAACTAATTGTGTCTCTTTCGAATCCAAAGCTTTACAAGAGTATTTTATGAGTAATAAAATTTTCGAAAATTCTGATGAGATAAAGTTTTATTTTGGAATTTATCCTGCTGACTCTCCTCAAGGTTATCCTGGAGCTAAACCAGGTAGATTGACTACGATCATTTGGCCTTATAAAAATGGTAAGGCAACAATTATTCCTCCGGTTGGAGTAGGATATGGAGATGGAGAACCAATTGACCCGTTTAATCTTGGTGAGTTATATCCTTAAAACTAATGATAATTAGATATCACCATTTCTTTGAGCTATTAAGCTTCATTCTTTCACTTGTATTTTATAAATCATTGAAAGAAAAAAAGCTGGAGGCATTTGCTCCATTTTTAGGAATAACCTTAATTGTTGAGATTTTAGCTTCAAACTGGCAACTTTGGAGTCAACGAAATGACATCGTTTACAATATTTATTTACTCATTTCTTATCCATTTCAACTAGCCGTTTTTAAAAATGTATTACAGTTGAATAAGAGACAAAATTTTCTATTTAATATTTTTAGCTTGATTTTCATGTTGATTGCTACATCTAGTACAATTTTCTTAACTGGTATTTTTATTTTCAATAATTACTATTATATGTTGATTCAATTAATCAACATTTGTTTCTCAGTTTTAATTTTATTTAAGATTGTGACTAATGATGAAAAAGATTATAGCCTTTGGAAAAATCCTTACTTCTGGGTATTTGGTGCTTGCTTTTTATTTGGTTTAGGTTCATTAACGGTAGTTAGTTTAAGGCAGTTTATCATACTTTATGATTTAACAATTAATGGTAAACATATCTATCAGGTAATTATGCCCTTTCTCATTGTTATTCTATACAGCAGTTATTCCTACGGATTTTATCTATGCAAAAAGCGGGAGACGAAATAATCATTTTAATCGTCTCGATTATCATTATTCTTCTTTTTTTGGGAGTCATGTTTTTACTCACACTTGTTTATTACCAAAACAAGAAAAAGCGAATGAGACAAGACAAAGAGGACTTGGAAAAAGCTTATCAAAAAACTATTCTCCAATCGCAAATAGAAATTCAGGAACAAACTTTAAGAACCATCAGTCAAGAAATTCATGATAACATTGGGCAGGTATTAAGTTTGGTTTCGTTAAATGTAAGCACTATACCTACTGAAGATTTAGAAAAAAGAAAGTTTACCCGCGGATTGGTTTCTAAGGCTATCAATGATCTAAGAGATCTTAGTAAAAGCTTAAACCCGGAGAGAATTCAAATCATCAATTTTGAAGATGCTATTGCGCATGAGCTTAAAATGATGGAAAAGTCTGGCAATTTTACCACTTCTTTTACTGTTGAAAATAAAATTCGCGAATTAGCCTCTGAGAAAAAAATTATTCTCTTCAGGATGATTCAAGAAGTATTCAATAACATCATCAAACATGCTAAGGCTACAAGAATTGATATTATTTTTAGCATGGAGCAAGAAAAAAGAACCATCACCATCAAAGATAATGGAATTGGCTTTATAGTCGATGAAAACACTTTTAATGGCATAGGTTTAAGCAATATCAAAAAAAGAGCAGAAATGATTTCAGCCATTTTTGAAATATCTAGCGTTTTAAAACAAGGCACAACCGTAAAATTAATCTTAGGGAAATAACCAATATTACTAAAAATATTAGTAATATTGATGATGGAAAGCGAGTTCTTTAAAGGCAGGGGAGCGCAACAAAATCCCAATAATAAATTCTTCGAAAACAAATACGAAACGTCCTTTATTGAAGGTTTAGACGAGCCATTTCTAGAAAATTCATCCACAGAATTTATTCAGGAATTTCCTAAAAAAATCATCAGTGTAAGCAAAAG
>JACMOI010000094.1 GCA_014378105.1 Pseudopedobacter sp. | reverse complement strand
TGGAGCATGCGAATTTCTGCTTATGCAGAAAGATTATTGCAAGGCTTAAATGATATTGATTGGCCTGAGCCCTTAAAAGAAATGCAGCGTAACTGGATTGGGAAAAGTGTAGGAGCGATGATGCGGTTTGGCCTCATCCCCAACCCTTCTCCAAAGGAGAAGGGAGCACAGGAGAATGAAAATTCACAAGTTCGTTTTTATGAGACTGCAAATGTTGCTCATTACGCATTATTGAAAGCCAATTCTAAGGCAAATAGAAAAAATCAGACAGATGCCGAGGTTATTCTTTGGAACAGTATGAGGGATAGCCAAACTGGGTTTAAAATTAGAAGACAGCATGTGATCGAAGGCTATATCACTGATTTTGTTTGCTTACCAAAACGTTTAGTAATTGAAGTTGATGGAGCTTACCACAATGATGCAGATGCAATGGAATATGATAAGCAAAGAACACAATTTTTAAATGAGGCAGGCTTTGAAGTGATAAGATTCACTAATGAGCAAGCGATAAACAACACAGAAGAAGTTATTGCTAATATAAAAGAGAAACTCCAAAACATTACCACAACACAAGTAGCGGCTTCTCCTTTGGAGAAGGCGGGGGATGAGGCCTGTATCGAGGTATTCACAACAAGAGTTGATACGGCTTACGGTGTTTCATTTTTAGTAATTGCACCAGAGCATGAATTGGTCACTTCACTAACTACAGCTGAGCAAAAAGGCGATATCGATACTTATATTTTAGCAACCAAAAAGAAATCCGAATTGGACAGAATGTCTGATGTGAAAACTGTTTCAGGGGCTTTTACGGGAAGTTATGCCATCAATCCGTTGAACGGAGCCAAAGTTCCAGTTTGGATTGCGGATTATGTTTTAGCTGGTTATGGAACAGGTGCGGTAATGGCAGTTCCATCAGGTGATCAACGTGATTATTTGTTCGCAAAACATTTCAATTTGCCCGTCATCCCAATTTTGGATGCTCAAAAAATTGATAAAGAAGCTGACCCAACTAAAGAAGGAAAGTATATCAATTCTGGAATCATTAACGGAATGGGTTATAAAGAGGCGACTACGACTATCATTGCGGAATTGAAAAAATTAGGAATGGGCTACGGTAAAATCAATTACCGTATGCGTGATGCGATTTTCGGTCGCCAAAGATATTGGGGCGAACCTGTTCCGGTTTATTTCAAGAATGGTTTACCTTATTTAATTGCAGAAGAAGAATTGCCTTTGCTGTTACCAGAAGTAGATAAATATTTGCCTACTGAAAGTGGCGAGCCACCTCTAGGAAGAGCTAAAGATTGGAAATATAAAAACTCCCTCTCCTTTGGAGAGGGCCGGGGTGAGGCCTATGAATACGAATTGAGCACCATGCCGGGATGGGCGGGTAGCAGCTGGTATTGGTACCGTTATATGGATGCTAAAAATGATGCTGCTTTCGCGGATAAAGATAAAATCGCTTACTGGAAAGATGTGGATTTATACATCGGAGGTAGCGAACACGCCACCGGGCACCTTTTATATAGTCGTTTCTGGAATAAATTCTTGAAAGATTTAGGTTATGTAACCGAAGAAGAACCTTTCAAGAAATTGATTAATCAGGGGATGATTCAAGGGCGAAGTAATTTTGTATATCGATTAGTTGATGAAGAAGGAAAGCCTCAAAACACTTTTATTTCAAACGGATTAAAGTCTGAATATAAAACGAACGCGTTACATGTCGATGTCAATATTGTTGAAAATGATATTTTGGATGTAGAAAAATTTAAAGCTTCAAGAGAAGAATATGCAAATGCTGAGTTTATTTTAGAAAGCGGTAAATACATCTGCGGTACCGAAATAGAAAAAATGTCTAAATCCAAATTCAATGTGGTGAACCCAGATGATTTGGTAGAACGTTACGGAGCCGATACTTTAAGAATGCATGAGATGTTCTTGGGTCCGTTAGAGCAGAGCAAACCTTGGAACACCAACGGCATTGAAGGTGTTTTTAAATTCCTGAGAAAATTCTGGAAGCTTTTTCATAATGAAAACTTTAACTTCTCGGTTTCGGATGCGGAACCAAAAAAGTCTGAGTTAAAATCATTACATAAAATCATTAAAAAGGTAGAAGACGATGTGGAACGTTTTTCTTTCAATACGTCTGTTTCTAGTTTTATGATTGTGGTGAATGAATTGACAGATTTAAAATCTAATAACAAATCAATTCTTCAAGATTTAGTGGTTATTCTTTCTCCTTATGCGCCTCATATTTGTGAGGAGCTTTGGGTTTTATTAGGTAACGAAGCGGGAACTTTATCTTATGCGTCTTTCCCTAAGTTTGTGCCAGAATATTTGGTAGAGAATGAATTTGCTTATCCGGTTTCTATCAATGGAAAAACAAAGACCAATTTTTTATTGTCTTTATCGCTAGAACCAGCCGAAATAGAAAAGGAGGTGATGAATAATGATCAGATACTTAAATATCTGGATGGCAAGACTCCTAAGAAAGTAATTGTGGTAAAAGGTAGAATCATCAATATCGTTGTTTAACTTTTAAATCCATAAACAATACTTCTCTTCAAAAAAGTATTCATTTTTTATTTTGTGTAAAAGATGGAATTCCAAGTTGGTTATGCTTAGTATAACATTTAGATAAAAAAGCCACTCCTAATGGCTTTTTTTTATGTCTTTTTTGATGTAATATAAATGGTACTATTTTTTAAAAAAAAGACGTAACATTTTGAAGCTTCAAATGTCTTATCATGGAAAAAAATCATCATAATGAAACATTTATACACTTTAATATGCTTTATCCT
>JACMOI010000010.1 GCA_014378105.1 Pseudopedobacter sp. | reverse complement strand
TTTATTTCATCAAAAAAGCTTTAAACTCCTCAAAGCTATTCCCCATAGCTAAACTTATTTTCTCTTTCTGATACATTTCCTTCACCTGCTCAGGCTCTTCAATCTCAATTCCCAATTCCGAAAAAACATCTGGAAATTTGCATGGATGTGCTGTTGCTAAAACTACGTAAGCCGTTTTCTCTAAGTTTGGATGTAGCATTTTATCAGTTACAACCGCTAAACAACCTGTTGCCATATGCGGACAAACTACATAATCTTTCGTTTTATACACTTCCGAAATTGCTCTTTTAATCTCATCATCATGATAAGCATAAGAAGTCAACATCGCCTTTAGCTCTGGTAATTGATCATCAAATAAATCCAGAATTCTCACAAAATTGCTTGGGTCGCCTACGTCCATAGCATTGGCTAAAGTTTGTACAGAAGGGCGGGCATTGTAAATTCCAGTCTCTAAAAATTCAGGAACAATATCATTGCTGTTGGTAGCTGCAATGAATCTGGAAATCGGTAAACCCATTTTCCAGGCCATCATTCCGGCTGCAATGTTACCGAAATTTCCACTTGGCGTCACAAAAATTAGTTCCTCAAATTGGTCTTTCAGTTTAGCATAAGTATTGGCATAGTAAAACATCTGTGGAATTAATCTACTGATATTGATAGAATTTGCAGAAGTTAAATTCAATTTCCCATTCAATTCCTCATCGTGAAAAGCTTTCTTCACCAAAGCTTGGCAATCGTCAAAAGTTCCATCTATGGCAATGGCTTCAATATTATTTCCATTAGTGGTCAATTGCAATTCCTGTATTAGGCTCACCTTTCCTTTCGGATATAAAATGGTCACTTTAATCCCCGGGACATTTAAAAATCCTAAAGCTACTGCACCACCTGTATCTCCAGAAGTTGCTACCAAAATCTGAATTTCCTTTTGCTCTCTCTTTAAAAAATGGGCCATAATCCGGCTCATAAATCGCCCACCAAAATCTTTAAAGGCTAAAGAAGGTCCATGGAAAAGTTCCAAAACAAAAACATCATTTTCCAATTGATGCAAAGGGGCATCAAAATTGGTAGCCTCATCTATAATTGCTTTTAAATCCTCCGCAGAAATATCATCTTTCAATAGTGCATAAGCCATATCAAAAGCAATTTCAGACAAAGATTTTTTACCCCATTCGCTCATCATCTCTTTATCTATCTGAGGAAAAAAAGTCGGCATATATAAGCCTTTATCAGCCGGAAGACTATTGAAAACCGCTGTTTCAAAATCAACTGACAAGTGGTGGTTTTTGGTGGAGTATAATTTCATTTCTTTCGAGTATCAAGTAATGAGTATCAAGTATCAAGACCTTATGAGCGTCTGGATACTAAAGTCTTACGACTATAAAATAATTGGTCCTTTTTCGTTAATTTCTGATATATACTAATCTAAACCGAGCCATGAGTCTAATTCATCTGGATTGTCTTTAAAATACTTTTTTAAATAAGCAATATCTTCATTATACTGAATTCCCCATTCCTTTGATGTCACATAATCATTTTCATTTAAGTATTTCAAACTATTTACAAAAGAACAAAATTGACATTCGTTAAATCCAGCATGAAAATATAGCGAGTTCCTAAATTCTGAAACAGTATCATCAATTTCTTCAAAAGTATTATCAATTAGGTGTTTAATGGGATAATTAATAATAATATTAGACCCACTATTTGGCTTAATAGTTCCAGATTTTACATAACTTTTTTTTAACCTTTGACAGTTAGGGTTTTTATGAACACAAGGATTTTTAAGTACTATATTATACTTATGGATTTCCCCACTCAACCTTATAACACAAATATTTTTTAATCCTAAAAACATATCTGTTAATTGAAAGTGGTGATAATTAGTTATATACGTCATAATATCAACTTAATTTCATAAAACTATCGGTCCTTTTTCGTTAATTTCTGATAAATAAATATTGCTTTCTATGCCTAGTTTTGCAAGCATCTGCTTCATCTCCCGTAAAGATTTTTGGGCATTTTCAGGAGATTTAAACAAGGCAAAAACGGTTGGACCAGAACCTGAAATTCCGAAACCTAAAGCACCATTTCCCATGGTCATTTCTTTCATTTTATCAAATTCAGGAATCAAGATAGAACGAATCGGTTCAATGATCACATCCTTCATACATCTTCCCAATAATTCGTAATCCTGAGTGTAAAGCGAACTGATTAAGCCCGCGATATTTCCCCATTGTGTTACGGCATCTTTCAATAACACTTTAGAACGGATAATTTGACGGGCATCTCTAGTCGGAACATCTACATGAGGATACAGCAAAGCACAATATAATTTTGGAACCGGCAGTGCAATCACTTCCAGAGGCTCGTAACTTTTAATCAGGGTGAAACCCCCAAATAAAGCTGGAGCAACGTTATCCGCATGCCCATGGCCACAAGCCAAAGCCTCGCCTTCCATTGCGAAAGGCAACAACTCCATTTTAGAAAGCGGTTTTCCCAATAGTTCGTTGGCGGCAAATAAACCTGCCACCGCACTTGCAGAACTTGAACCCAAACCACTACCCATTGGCATCTTCTTTTTCAGTTTGATGTTTAAGCCAACATCTTCTCTTTCTAGTTTTTTCAGTAGATTGATCACACTTGCGCTCACCGTATTTTTTGTGGGATCTAAAGGTAATTTTCCTTCGTCTCCTTCAATAGATATGATATTTACGCCGGGTTTGCTTGTCATTTCCATGATGAGCTCGTCACCTGGTTCATTCACTGCAAAACCTAAAATATCGAAGCCACAAACTACATTGGCGACTGTTGCTGGTGCAAAAACTTTTATTGATTTCATTTAGCCTCATCCTAAATCCTTCTCTTAAGGAGAAAGACTTTCTCTTATAATTTATTAAACTTTATTTTAGCTTTCTGCCTTTGACTTTAAGCTTTACTTGCTCCTACTTTTACTAAATCAGCAAATACACCCGCTGCGGTTACTGCTGCTCCTGCTCCCGGGCCTTTCACCACCATTTGGGTTTCATTATACCTATCGGTGGTGAAAGCAATGATATTATCACTTCCGGATAAAGCATAAAAAGGATGATTGGCCCCTACGGCTTGCATACTTATTTCTACTTTTCCATTCTCCAATTTTCCGATGTAGCGGAGCACTTTTCCAGCTTTCTCTGCATCCTTTTTCATTTGCTCAAAATATTCATTGGAGTTTTTCAACTCCTGATAAAAATCTGCTACACTTGGAGCTTTAGCACAACTTTCAGGAATAATTTCTCCCAGTTTCACATCACCAGCTTCCATTTCGATACCGGTATTTCTTGCTAAAATCAACATCTTACGCATGAAATCTACACCTCCTAAATCATCTCTCGGATCAGGTTCTGTAAATCCTTTTTCTTGGGCTAACTTCACCACATCATGGAAATTGACATCTCCTTTAAAATTATTAAAGATGAAAGAAATGGTTCCCGAAAGAATGGCTTCAATTTTTGAAATCTTATCCCCGCTTACAATTAAATCATTCAACGTTTTAATGATGGGCAAACCCGCACCAACATTGGTTTCATAATAGAAATCAACACCATGCTTTTGAGCCGTATTTTTTAGTTCAGCAAACTGAATGTATTCTCCTGAATTGGCAATCTTATTACAAGTCACCACAGAAATATTTGCTTCGAAAGCTTCCTTATAAAATTTTGATGGATAAGGACTAGCTGTATTATCTATAAACACACAATTCGGCAGATTCAATTTTTTCATCTGCTGTATGAATTCCTCCAGATTTGCTTCCTCTTCAGAAGCATTCAATAGTTCTTTCCAATTTCCTAAATCTATTCCATTAACATCTATTAACATCTTTTTAGTATTGGTTAAGCCCAATATTTTGATGTTGATGAGGTTATTCTTCGCCAAAAATTCCTTGTGTCCTTTAATCTGAGATAATAACTCTGTACCGATATTTCCGACCCCAACCACAAAAACGTTCAATGTCTTTTGTAATTCGGCGAAGAAAGCATCATGTATCGCATTTAAAGCTTTTGATAAATCCTCGTTGTATATAATTACTGAAATATTATACTCAGAAGAACCTTGTGCAATAGCCACCACATTCACCCCATTTCTCCCTAAAGCGTTGAAGAGCTTTCCAGAAATTCCCGGAGTTTTCTTCATATTTTCGCCTACAATTGCCAGGATAGAAAGGTTAGTTTCAATCTTAACCGGCTCCAGTTTACCGGCATGCAATTCCAATTCAAACTCCTGCTCAATCAAAATCTTAGCTTTTAAAGCTTCATCTGGATTCACCGCAAAAGTGATGGAATGTTCTGATGATGACTGAGTAATTAAAACCACGTTCACCTGCTCTTGGGAAAGCAAAGAGAACAATCGTCCGCTAAACCCTGCTTTACCCACCATTCCACTACCCTCAATATTGATGATGCTGATATGGTCAACAGAAGAAATCCCTCTAATGGTGGTAGTTGATGGTTTTAAATCATGCTTAATAAAAGTCCCGGCAAATTCAGGCTCAAAAGTATTTTTGATGACAATAGGGATCTTCTTTAAAAAAGCGGGAATCATCGTAGGTGGATAAATCACCTTCGCTCCAAAAAAAGAAAGTTCCATTGCTTCGGTATAGGACAGCTCTTCCATAGAAAAGGCTTTTTTCACTCGACGTGGATCGGCAGTCATCATGCCATTTACATCAGTCCATATTTCAATCTGACTCACGTTTAAAGCTGCACCAAAAATAGCCGCAGTATAATCACTTCCACCTCTCCCTAAAGTGGTGATTTTATTTTCGGAATTGCTGGCAATAAAACCAGTAGCTACCACTAAATTTTCACTATTATGTGCAAAATAATCTTGCACCAATAAATTTGTCTGGGCAAAATCAACTTTAGCATTCCCAAAACTACTATCAGTTTTAATTACCGAAGTGGTATCTAAAAATTCGGTTTGTAAATGTATGGTTCTCAAAATCCGACTGATCATAAATGCCGAACTCTTCTCTCCAAAGCTCAACACTATATCTTTTGTCTTTGCGCTCAACTCCTGCAAAGCAGTGATTCCCTGCAAAATATCTTCCAGCTCCTGAAAGTATAACTTCAATTTTGTAATGACTTGATTTTGTTGTTGCAACGGAACCAACTCCCTCACTACAGCAAAATGTCTTCTCTCTAAAACTGTTAAATCAGAGGAGAAATCAACACCTTCAACAGCATTTTCAGCCATTTTCAGCAATTGGTTAGTTATTCCACTCATTGCCGAAACCACCACAATAACCGGCTTTTTCTGGTTTAACTCTTTTTTAATTACGCCTATTAAGGCTTTTAATGCTTCTAAGGAACCTACGGATGTTCCACCGAATTTTAGGATTTTCATTTTTTTACTATATATAAAAAAAGCGCCTTCCGTTTATCGGAAGGCGCTTGTATATGTGAATTTCAAACATAACTACCTTCCGCTACGCATCAGCGTTGTGGTTGTTGTAGTATATGTTGTTGTAAAAATCATGTCTTTGTGTAATTAATACACCAAAACTAAGCTTTACATTTTTAAATGCAAATTTTTACCCAATTAAAATTATTTAACAATCAAAATAATTAATAAATTGCTAATGAAAAATAATAAAAAATTAGATTTTCATCATCTATGAATCAATTAAAGTTTTTGTCTAAAGGTGGAGAAATGGGAGCTCTTATCCGCGAAAAGGATTGGTCTCAAACTTCCATAGGAAACCCAGAAACTTGGCCTCAAAGCTTAAGGACAACCCTGAGTATCTTACTAAGTTCAAAATTTCCTGGATTTATCTTTTGGGGAAAAGATCATTTATGTTTTTATAATGATGCTTACCGCCCCAGTTTAGGTAACGATGGGAAGCATCCTCATATTTTAGGATTAAATGGCAAAGAAGCTTGGCCAGAGATTTGGGATATTATAAAACCACTAATTGATCAAGTTCTTAATACCGGAGAAGCCACTTGGAGCGAAGACCAACTGATTCCTATTTTCAGAAATAACCGTTTAGAAGATATTTATTGGACTTTTAGTTACAGCCCAATTTATGATGAATCTGACTCAATTGCAGGCGTATTAACTACCTGTTTAGAAACTACTAAAGAGGTGATGGCTCGTAAAGAGCTTGAAAAAACAATTGATCATTATCATGAAAATATTATGCAAGCCCCAATAGCTATGTGCATTTTTAAAGGGGATAAATATATTGTTGAAATTGCCAACCAATTGATGTTAGAGCTTTGGGGAAAAGAAGCAGACCAAGTTTTAGGTAAACCAATTTTTGAAGGTTTGCCAGATGCTAAAGGGCAAGGCTTAGAGGAGATAATGAATCAGGTTTACCACAGAGGAGAAAAGTATGAGGCTAGTGAAAGACTTGTTTCCTTATCAAAAAATGGAATCTTGGAGAATTTTTATCTAAATTTTGTTTATCAGCCTATTAAAGATGCAAAAGGTGCGGTAAAAGGTATTATTGCAATGTCAACCAATGTAACAGAACAAGTTTTATCCCGAAAAAAGATTGAAGAAAATGAAGAGAAACTTAATTTAGTTATTGAAGACAGTAAATTGGGTATTTGGGAATTCGATTTTAAAGTAAATAATGGAGTTTTTACCGATAGATATGCACAGATTTTTGGTTGTGAGAATAAAGATAACTTAGATAGAAACAAAATACTTTTATTGCTGCACCCCGATGATAAAAACATTAGGGATTTAGCCGATAGTAATTTAATTAAAACAGGCTATTTAAATTATGAAAGTCGCATTTTTTGGGAAGATGGGTCAATACATTGGATTCAAGTAAATGGAACTTTATTTTATGATCAAGATAAACCATCAAAAATGATTGGTACCATCAGGGATATTACTGACGAGAAAAAGTACGAAAAGGATCTTATAGAAAGAGAAGAAAAATTTAGGCTTTTGGCCGATGAAATGCCGCAATTTGTTTGGACCGGTGATGTAGATGGGAATTTAAGTTATTTTAATAAATCAGTTTATAAATATTCGGGATTAGATGAGTGTACAATTAGTAATGGTAAATGGATACAAATTGTACATCCAGATGATAGAGAACAAAATATTCAATTATGGATAAACGCGGTAACAACAGGACATGATTTTGTTTTTGAACATAGATTTAAAAGACATGATGGAGAATATAGGTGGCAATTGAGCAGAGCAAAACCTCAAAAAGATAAAGACGGCATTATACAAATGTGGATTGGGACCAGTACAGATATTCACGATATAAAAGAAATGGATGACCAAAAGGATTTTTTTATAAGTATGGCTAGCCATGAGTTAAAAACCCCCATTACCTCTGTTAAAGGTTACGTACAGTTATTGCAGAGCAAATACAAGAAAAGTGATGATGTTTTTTTGACCAACGCGTTAAGTATTTTAAACAAACAAGTTGGGACACTTTCTTCTCTGATTACAGATTTACTTGATGTATCTAAAATAAAATCTGGAAGCTTACTATTAAAGAAAACCACTTTTAAAATTAATGAATTGGTTGAAGATGTTATAGGAGAAATCCAAAATATAAATACAAAACATCAAATCATTTTTTGTGCTGAAGCTGATGCCGAGGTATTTGCTGATAGAGAGAACATAACCCAAGTATTGGTCAATTTTTTAACTAACGCAATTAAATATTCTCCAGACTCATTAAATGTGGATGTTAAATCTTCATTAGAAGATAATAACATGGTTAAAATTACAGTAACCGACAAGGGGATTGGATTAAATGAAGAAGATAGAAAAAAAGTTTTTGAGCGATTCTATAGGGTAGAAGGAAAGAACGAAAAAACATTTCCAGGTTTTGGAATAGGCTTATTCATTGCCTCAGAAATTATAAAAAAACACGAAGGCTTAATAGGAGTAGATAGTAAGTTTGGCAAAGGTTCTAGTTTTTATTTTTTGTTGCCTTTAGAAATTAACACCTAAAGTAAAGCAAACTATTCTCGTTATGAGACCCTTAATAGTTTGTCTGTCTAAGATTAAGATTCCAAAAGTGACTCTATTTAAGTATAGCATCTATTTTTCATCAACAATCCAAGCTTATAATTTAAGGAGCTATTTAATAGTTTCCTCATTAATGTTTGTCATACTGAATTTATTTTAACAGCCCATAGACATGCATAGCAACTCAAAACTATCAACAGATTTATCCAAATTGCAAATATAGAATCCGAAATAAATTCTGAATGACAAAATCAGCATAATAATTACCTTTACATTATAGATGCAGGGACTAGTTATAAAATCTACAGGCAGTTGGTACACCGTTTTAGGCGACAACGAAAAATATTACGAGTGCAGAATAAAAGGTAAACTCCGGATGAAAGGTCTGGTGAGTACAAACCCTGTCGCCGTAGGCGACCGAGTTGATTTTGAACTAGAACCCGACCAAGATACTGCAGTAATTTCTAAAGTACATGATCGTAGAAACTACATCATCCGTAAGTCCATCAACCTTTCTAAACAAGTTCAAATTATTGGCGCCAATTTAGATTTAGCTTGTTTAGTGGTTACTTTAGCTTCCCCACGTACTTCGTTGGGTTTCATAGACCGATTTCTCGTTACCGCAGAAGCTTATGGTATTCCCGCTATTTTAGTGTTCAATAAGTTGGATTTATTCAATGAAGAAGGTTTGGAGATTTTAGCCAACTGGATGGATTTATACGAAAGTATTGGCTACCCATGCTATGCTGTTTCCGCAATAAAAGGTCTTAACATTGAAGATTTAGAATCGGAATTAAAAGATAAAACCACTTTGTTCTCTGGCCATTCTGGAGTAGGAAAATCCAGTCTCATCAACAGATTAATTCCTGGAAAAGAATTAAGAACCGGCAAAATCTCTAATTGGAGCGATATGGGAAAACACACCACTACTTTTGCTGAATTATTTGAATTGCCTTTTGGCGGAAAATTAATTGATACTCCTGGGATTCGAGAAATGGGTATTGCAGACATAGAAAAACATGAACTGGGACATTTTTTTCCGGAGATGAGAGCCTTGATGAATCAATGTCGATTTAATAATTGCGTTCACGTCAACGAGCCTGGTTGTGCGGTATTGAAAGGCTTAGAAGAAGGAGAAATAGAGCCTACCCGTTACGATAGCTATCAAAGTATTTATTTCGGGAATGATACAAGGGCATGATAAGACTCAAGAACCAAGAGAAAAGACAAAATAAATATAATTTTTAATCCCACTATAATCCTAACAAACTAATAAACCAACCATTTAACAAACTATAATGAGAGCAGTATTACAAAGAGTTTCTGAAGCATCTTGTAAAGTAAATGGAGAAATAACAGGTTCAATTGATCAAGGCTTTTTAGTTTTATTAGGTATCGAAGATGAAGATACGGATCAAGATTTGGTTTGGTTGTCGCAGAAAATCGCTAACATGCGAGTTTTTAGTGATGAAAATGATTTGATGAACAAGTCATTAGCAGACATTGATGGTCGTGTCTTATTGATATCCCAATTCACTTTATTTGCACAAACTAAAAAAGGAAACCGCCCATCTTTTATCAGGGCAGCAAAACCAGACAAGGCAATTCCGCTCTATGAAAAATTGATTTTAGAATTGGAGAAACTGACAGGAAACAAAATCGAAACAGGAATATTCGGTTCCGATATGAAGGTGAGTTTAGTGAATGATGGGCCGGTTACGATTGTGATAGACACTAAGAATAAAGAGTAAGGACACGAATTTTTCGAATTATACGAATTCTTGTCTTATGGAAAACATGAAGTATATTTAATTTTAGTTCAACAATGACTGAAATCTTATTTAAGAGAGAATCTTATGAAATTGTAGGTGCATGTATGAAAATTCATAGCGCTTTAGGCCCTGGCTACAAGGAAGTAATTTATCAAGATGCGTTAGAAGTAGAGTTAAAGAATAAAAATATACCCTTCGAAAAAGAAAAGAAATATGAAGTAATTTATGAAGGGGTTACTTTAAAACATCATTTTGTCGCTGACTTTGTAATTGATGAAAGTATTATCATAGAATTAAAATCATGCAAAGAAATCATTAATCTCTTTATAGCACAAACTATACAATACCTAAAAGCTTCCGGTTTAAAACTAGGTATCATCATTAATTTCGGAAATTCTTCTTTAGAATATAAACGAATTATATTTTAATATATCCATGAGATAAGCATTCGTGAAATTCAATTAATTCGTATCAAATAAAAAATCATGACCATACAACAAGCCCAAAAAATAGTTGATGAATGGATAAAAACTACTGGAGTCCGTTATTTTAACGAGCTCACCAATACTGCCATTTTAATGGAAGAAGTAGGTGAGGTAGCAAGAATAATGGCTCGTAAATACGGGGAACAGTCATTTAAACAGTCTGATGAAGCGGTGAATCTGGCAGATGAAATGGCTGATGTCCTTTTTGTCCTAATCTGTCTAGCTAACCAAACTGGAATTGATCTCACTGATGCTTTAGAAAAGAATTTAGAAAAGAAAAGCATTCGTGATGCAACCAGACATCAAAACAATAAAAAGCTGAGGTAATTAAACTCCAGCTTTTTTTATGATTTAGGGATTGCAGCGAATACCTATCTAGTGATTAATGCTCCCGATAGCTATCGGGACAGTAAGAGCGAAAAGCCCGCCTAAACGCCCTAATTATTCTATTTGATATTAATTATTAAAAAATGCCTTCTCGGCTTTCAACTTCTTTTTTTGAACTCTTCCAGAAACAGCAATACTGACCTCATACAATAAAAATAAAGGAAAACTCACCGTTAGCATGGTTGGAATATCTGGCGTAGGCGTAACAATCGCTGCAATCACTAAAATTATGATAACTGCATATCTACGTTTTTCTTTCATGAATTTAGGCGTCATGATACCTAAACGAGAAAGAATATAAATAACGATCGGTAATTCGAATACGGCACCAGTACAAAGCGTTAAAGTAGCTACTGAAGAGAAATATGAATCGATTGTTATCGTATTTTCTACGTCAGGACTGATTGAGTAGTTAGATAAGAAATTTACAGAAAGTGGGGCAACGATAAAATAACCGAAAAGCAAGCCAATGATAAAAAGCATGCTCGCATAAAAGACAAATCCGCTAGCTGATTTGCGTTCATTATCCTTTAAAGCGGGTTTTACAAATAGCCAAACTTCCCATAGTAAATAAGGGAACCCAAGAATAACACCAGTCATCAAAGCAGAGTTTATTTGCAATGTAAATTGCCCTGCCATTTCGGTATTGATAATTTTTCCTGGAATATTGGTAATACAAAATCCTGGACCCATATTAAAATAAGCTCCTATTTCACACATCTTTCGATAAGTCCAAAAAGTAGGCTTATGTGGACCCATGATAATGGTATCAAATAGGAAATCGTAGTAATAAAAACAAACGATTGTAAATACAACCACCGCAATGGATGCCCTAACAAGATGAATTCTTAATGCGGCTAAGTGATCGAAAAAAGACATCTCGGCCTCTAGACTTTTACCTTTATTCTTTACCGACTCAACTAAATCTGTTTTTCTTGATTTGCTCATCCTTAATACTATTGATACAAAAATACCATTTTGAATTTATCAAAATGGTATTTTTGTTGATCATCACATTTATTTATTCTTCAGAACCGATTTCAAATGATTCCATAAATTTAGTGGTAAAGTTACCCGCTCTAAAGTTTGGATCCTGTAATAATTTCAGGTGAAAAGGAATTGTAGTTTTAATTCCTTCAATTACAAATTCGCTTAATGCTCTTTCCATAGTGCATAATGCCTCATCGCGTGTTTGAGCCACGCAAATTAGTTTCGCAATCATCGAATCATAATTTGGTGGAACATTATATCCCGCATAAACATGCGTATCTACTCTAACTCCATGACCACCCGGCGAATGAAAATGAGTAATTTTTCCGGGTGATGGTCTGAAATTATTGTATGGATCTTCTGCGTTGATGCGGCATTCTATCGCATGCATTTCTGGTGTATATGATTTTCCTGATATAGGAATTCCAGATGCCACTTTGATTTGCTCTTTGATTAAATCAAAGTTAATTACTTCTTCTGTTACAGGATGTTCTACTTGGATACGCGTATTCATTTCCATAAAGTAGAAGTTTCGATGTTTATCAACCAAAAACTCTACGGTTCCTGCACCTTCATATTTTACTGCAGTAGCACCTTTAATTGCTGCTGCGCCCATTCTTTCTCTTAAGTCTGGAGTCATAAAAGGTGAGGGTGCCTCTTCTACTAATTTTTGGTGACGACGTTGAATTGAACAGTCTCTTTCAGAAAGGTGACAAACTTTTCCAAACTGATCTCCAATAACTTGGATTTCGATGTGGCGAGGATCTTCAATATATTTTTCTAAATACATTCCATCATTTCCGAATGCTGCTGCAGATTCTTGACGAGCTGAATTCCAGGCGTCTTCAAAATCTCCATCTTTCCAAACTTGGCGCATTCCTCTACCTCCACCACCAGCTGTGGCTTTTAATATTACAGGATAGCCGATTTTATTAGCAATTTCAATCCCTTGTTTAACATCTTTTAATAACCCCTCTGAGCCTGGAATTGTGGGCACTCCAGCGGCTTTCATCGTATCTTTGGCAGATGCTTTATCGCCCATACTATTAATTTGATCTGCTGTGGCACCTATAAACTTAATTCCATATTCCTCACAAATCGCCGAGAATTTTGCATTCTCTGACAAGAATCCATAACCAGGGTGAATGGCATCCGCATTCGTTAATTCGGCAGCCGAAATAATATTTGGGATGTTTAAATAAGAATCCTTACTTGGTGGAGGACCTATGCATACCGCCTCATCAGCAAATCGAACGTGTAAACTTTCTCTGTCAGCTGTTGAGTAAACTGCAACCGTTTTAATCCCCATCTCTTTACAAGTACGGATAATCCGTAAGGCAATCTCTCCTCTATTTGCAATTAATATTTTCTTGAACATTTTCTATACAATTTGACGATTTGATAATTTGATCATTTTTCAATTTGATCAACAAATTGATTCATCTTCTTATTGACAAATTGACTATGCAGGTTCAACCAAAAATAAAGGCTGATCATATTCTACTGGTTGAGAATTATCTGTTAAAACCTTTACAATTTTACCGGAAACCTCAGATTCAATTTCATTAAACAGCTTCATGGCTTCAATGATACATAAAACCTGACCCTCAGCAATCTCATCACCAACATTTACAAAACTTGGTTTTTCTGGTGTTGATGAACGATAGAAAGTCCCAATCATTGGAGACTTTATAGTAATATATTTCGAATCATCTGGAGCTGGCGAACTGGCTATTAAAGCTGCTGCATTTGGAACAGCGGCAACTGGTGCTGGCGCTGGAACTGGTTGTACTTGAGTAGGAGCCGTAGCCGTTACGTATGTTGGCTCTGGATTTGTTTTTATTGTGATTTTAAAGTCTTGTTCTTCAATTGATACTTCGTTCACGCCTGATTTTGATACAAATTTAATCAGATCTTGAATTTGTTTAATATCCATTCCCATTGATATAGGTTTTTAAGTGTGTGATTAATTTAGATAACTAATATAGCAATTATCTGCAAATACAAATCTGCTAATATGCCCATTTAAGGTAAATGGAACCCCATGTAAATCCACCTCCAAAAGCAGCTAAAACTAAATTATCTCCTTTTTTAAGTTTATTTTCCCATTCCCAAAGCAATAATGGAATTGTTCCGTTTGTAGTATTTCCATATTTTTCAATGTTGATCATCACTTTATCTGATCCAACACCCATTCTATTCGCTGTAGCATCAATAATCCTTTTATTAGCTTGGTGAGGGACTAACCAGTCTACATCTTCTGCTGTAAGATCATTTTTTTCCATTATTTCAGCTGCAACATCTGCCATATTAGTTACTGCAAACTTAAAAACAGCTTGTCCTTCCTGAAAAACTGCATGTTCATTGGCATCAACTGTTGCGTGGGATGCTGGACGCATAGACCCTCCAGCTTTTTGATGTAAAAAAACTTTGCCAGAACCATCGCTTTTCAATATAGAATCAATAATTCCATATCCGTCAACATTGGGTTCTAAAAGCGCAGCCCCACAACCATCACCAAATATGATACAAGTTACTCTGTCTTCGTAATTGATAATTGATGACATTTTATCTCCAGCAACTACCAATACTTTTTTATGCTTACCAGATTCTATAAATTGAGCGCCAGTTGCCAAACCAAAAATAAAACCTGAACATGCGGCTACTAAATCATATCCCCACGCGTTTTTTGCACCAATCTTATCTGCTAATATATTTGCTGATGCTGGAAAAGGCATATCTGGAGTAATGGTACAAAAGATAATCAAATCAATTTCATCTGCTCTAATTCCTCTTTTCTTTAACAATCCTTCAACAGCAGGAACTGCCAAATCTGTTACTCCTAATCCTTCTCCTTTTAAAATTCTTCTTTCTTTAATTCCTGTTCGGGAGGTAATCCACTCGTCGTTTGTGTCAACCATGGTTTCTAACTCCTGATTGGTTAAAATATAATCAGGAACATAACCATTTACAGCTGTTATAGCAGCATGAATTTTACTCATAATTTCGACTTGTTATGAATTGAAAGCTGTTTTAAACTTTTCAACTATTTTGGTTTCTACCATGTCTCTAGACAATAACATCATATTTTTGATGGCCTCTGGACTGGATATGCCATGTCCAATAATTACGGGAGCATTTACTCCTAAAATTGGACTTCCACCATATTGTTCGTAATTAAATCGATCAAAAAACTCATCTTCCATCCCTTTCTTTAATGTTAAAACATAAAATGATTCGGCTAATTTGAGTATTACATTTCCAGTAAAACCGTCACAAACAATCACATCTGCTTTTTCATTAAATAAATCTCTTCCCTCAATATTTCCGATAAAGTTAATATTACTATTTTCCTTTAATAAAGGATAACTAGCCTGCGTTAAAAGATTTCCTTTTTCTTCTTCCTCTCCAATATTCATCATGCCCACTTTTGGATTCTCCACTTGATAAACATATTTTGCATATAAACTTCCCATAATGCTAAACTGCACCAAATTTTCAGGCTTACAGTCTGCATTAGCTCCTGCATCTAACAAAATTGAAAACCCACCCTTTGATTTTGGAATGATGGCAGAAATAGCTGGGCGAGCTACACCTGAAATAGCCTTTACACTAAATAAAGAACCCACTAACATTGCACCAGTATTTCCAGCTGATGCAAATGAATTGATTTTCTCTTCCTTTAAATATTGAAACCCTACTGCAATACTTGAGTTTGGTTTTTGAACAATGGCTTTTGTTGGATGCTCGCCCATCCCGATCACTTCTGTTGTATCAACATACTCGAAAAAATCAGGATTAAAATTTTGTTCTTTTAATATAGGAGTAATTTGATCTTTATTGCCAAATAACACCATATGCTGGTTTTCTTTTAGGTGTGGATACGCTGCTATTGCTCCTAAAACAGTTGCATTTGGAGCATAATCTCCACCCATGATGTCTAAGCCAATTTTCATTTAGTTATGGATTCGCTTTTGATGAGAATTAAATCAAAAGATACAACACTTTGATTTATAAGACAATAAAGAACCCTTGCACATTTATTCATTTTTTAATTGAATGTCCTGTACAAGGGTTTTTTTCATTTTTTATTTCTTTAAGCAATAGAGGTATTCTCTATTAATAATTTTCCTTTGAAATAAAGATTTCCATCAACATTATACGCTCTGTGTGGTAAGTGAACTGCGCCAGTTTCCTTATCAATCCATAATGATGGAGCTTCAGCTTTATAGTGAGTTCTTCTTTTATCTCTTCTAGATTTAGAAATTTTTCGTTTTGGATGTGCCATTTTTTCCTATTTTTAATTTTTCTTTATACTCTTTAATGCGTCCCAACGAGGGTCATTACTTTCATTATTTTCTTCTTCATTGTCTAAAGAAAACTCCTTTAATTTTAAAAGCATTTCTTTATCACAAGAAGTTGTTTCTCCTGGATTCTCACATAAATTAATATATGGTGCTGCCAGGTTAATCATTTCATAAATAAATCCCGAAGTATCAACCTCTATATCATTCTTACTCAACACCATTACTTCTTCGCTTTCTTCTAAATCTTCACTTTCAGAAAATTTAGCAATCAACTTATCTTGTGTGTCTATCTGATGTGGAAAATCAGCTAAACAACGATCGCAACTTAGTTGAATATTGCCCTTTATATGAAAGTTAAGAACCATTAAGGTTTCTTGCTTATCTAAAACAAGGTCAATTTTCAGTATACCATTCTTTACCAAAGAATACTCAAAATTATCGAAGAAGGTCCCGTCAGCTTCAAAACTAAATTGATGCTGCCCTATCTTTAACCCAGTGAAGGGAATTGAATATTGCTTTAACGATTTCAAAGTTCGACAATTAAGCCTGCAAAATTATGAAAAATATATGGAGTTGGAAAAGATTTTTTGAATTATCATTTTTTGAGTGATTCCTTATCCTAATCTCTGTCTCTACTCATTTTAGTGAATGGTAATGTATTGTCCACTAACTCCTTCTGCTCTCTTCTGTTTTTTACAATGTGTGTTGCCTCGTAAAGTGCATCTCTAAAAGATGTTGGCGAAGCCATATTTTTTCCAGCAATATCATACCCCGTACCGTGATCTGGAGATGTTCTTACGACTGATAAGCCAGCTGTAAAATTAACTCCATGATGAAAAGAAAGAGATTTAAATGGAATCAATCCTTGATCGTGATACATTGCTAAAACTGCATCAAATTTGGTATAACCTTGATTTCCGAAAAAACCATCCGCTGGGTAAGTACCATAAGCAAAAATTCCCTCTTTAGTAGCCATTTCTATCGCCGGGATAATTATCTCTAATTCTTCTAAACCTAATAAACCACTATCGCCAGCATGCGGATTTAAGCCCAATACAGCTATTTTAGGTTTCTCGATCCAAAAATCACTTTTTAAGGATTGATGCATCATTCTTAATTTAGAAAGAATAGCATCATACGTAATATTTTCAGAAATTTCTTTTACTGGAATATGCCCAGTTACGACACCTACTTTCAACTCATTACTCATCAATAACATTAATGAATCAGTTGCGCCCGACATAGCTTGCACATACTCGGTATGACCAGCATACTTAAAAACTTCGTTTTGAATGTTGTGTTTGTTAATGGGCGCTGTAACTAACGCATCAATTTTGCCCGAAACTAAATCTTCTGTTGCTCTTTGTAAGGATAAAAAAGCATATTTCCCTCCAGTTTCATTAGAAACGCCTAACTCAATTTTCACATCCTCTTCCCAACAATTAATCATATTGGGTTTACCAGCATGCGCTTGATGAGCATCTTGAATGACCTGAAAGATAAACTCTTGAATTCCAACTATTTTACGATGAAACGAAGCCACTTTAGTATGCCCATAAACTATTGGCGTACAGTATTTATAAACTTCCGATTCGGACAAAGTTTTCATAATTACTTCCAAACCAATTCCGTTTACGTCACCAATAGAAATTCCAACTTTTAACAATTCGCTCATACCTATATGATTTTCAAAATTTCTGCAAAATAAAGATTTTGCAATGAATGTTAATTTTAAAGATTACAAATTCCGTAATTTGTACTCATCTTTACACAGAAATGAGCGTAGTAAAAGCTAAAAAGCATCTTGGACAACATTTTTTAACCGATAAAAATATCGCTGAAAAGATTGTAAACAGCCTGATACGCCATGATAAATATCAGCAGGTTTTAGAAGTTGGACCAGGAATGGGTGTTTTATCAGACTTTTTATTGCAAAAAAAAGAATTTGAAACTTACCTGATTGATATTGATAAAGAGTCTTTTGAGTACCTAGAAAAAAAATATCCTCAATTAGGCGATAAATTGTTGAATGCTGATTTTCTTCAACTCAACTTTAAAGCAGTTTTCCCATCGGCTTTTGCCATCATAGGTAATTTCCCTTATAATATTAGCTCTCAAATTCTATTTAAGGTGCTAGATAATCGAGACCAAGTGTCTGAAGTGGTAGGGATGTTCCAAAAAGAAGTTGCTGAACGTTGTACCGCAAAACCAGGTAGCAAAGAATATGGCATTTTAAGTGTGTTTTTACAATCTTATTATCAATGTCAGTATTTATTTACCGTAAAAGCTGGTGTTTTCAACCCGCCACCAAAAGTCCTTTCGGCGGTGATTAGATTGAGCAGAAATGAAATTAAAAGCTTGAATTGTGATGAGAAATTATTTTGGCAGGTGGTAAAAGCAGGTTTTAATCAAAGAAGAAAAACATTGAGCAATGCCTTATCCGGCATTATCTCAAAAGATAAACAAGACAATGGAAACGTTTGGACTTTGAGAGCCGAGCGTTTGAGCGTACAGGATTTTGTGGAGTTAACCCAATCTATCAGTTTGAAATTAGCATGAGTAGAGGAAAAATATTAATAGTAGATGATTTGCATCCTGCTTTTAAAATTGCAGCCGAGCAAATTGGTTTCGAGGTGGATGATCAACCATTCATCAAAAAAGAAAAAGTTTTAGAGATTTTGAAAGATTATGTGGGTTTGGCTATCAGAACCAAATTTAGGGTAGATAAAGAAGTAATTGATATGGCTCCAAACTTAAAATTTGTAGCCCGAGCTGGCGCCGGAATGGATAATATTGATGTGGCTTACGCTGATGAAAAAAATATTCAACTCATAAATGCCCCAGAAGGAAATGCTGATGCTGTTGGCGAACACTGTGTGGGTTTATTGCTTTCGCTGATGAACAATTTTAGAAAGGCAGATACAGAAATTAGAAATGGCATTTGGGAACGCGAAGGAAACCGTGGTTACGAATTAAAAGGCAAAACTATAGGTGTAATCGGATACGGAAATAATGGCGGTGCTTTTGCAAAAAAATTGAAAGGTTTTGAAGTTACTGTTTTGGCTTATGACAAGTATAAAACCCGTTTCACTGATGATTTCGCCAAAGAATCTAGTATGGAAGAAATTGTAAAATATAGCGATGTAATAAGTTTCCATATTCCATTAACAAGGGAAACAAAAAAGCTCGTAAACGATGATTATTTAAGCTATTTCCGTAAACCCCTATTCTTTATCAATGCATCCAGAGGAGAGATTGTCAATACCCAATCTGTTTTAAAGGCTATCAAAGAGAATAGGATTTTGGGCGCAGGCTTAGATGTGTTAGAAAAAGAAAAGTTTCCGGCTTTAGCCGATGCAGATTTTTATCAAGACTTAATTAAAGAAGAAAAAGTGATTTTAACCCCTCACATTGGCGGTTGGACTTTTGATTCTTATCGAAAAATATCAGAGGTACTGGCGGAGAAATTGAAAAATTTGGAAATTTAAAATCTAATTCTATATCTTCGTACCAATAGAAGCAAGACTATGTATGCGAAAAGCAGATATAGTCTTGTTTGTTTTTTAGAGATTGGCGTTAGTCGGGCTCTTTTAGTCAATAACCAAAATAACAGGAAGAAGATGACAGATGTAGCTTATTTTACAAAAGAAGGTTTAGAGAAACTAAAAGAAGAATTAAAATACTTAAAAACCGAAGGAAGAAGAAAAATATCTGCTGCAATTGCAGAAGCAAGAGATAAAGGTGATTTATCAGAAAATGCTGAATATGATGCTGCGAAAGAAGCTCAAGGACTGCATGAAACCAAGATTGCACAATTAGGGAATACCTTGGCTAGCGCTCGTTTAATTGATGAATCTAAACTTGATTTAACTAAGGTTTTAGCTTTATCGATAGTTAAAATCAAAAATATAAAAAACGGAACTGCTATGACTTACCAATTGGTTGCAGAAAATGAGGCCGACGTAAAAACAGGCAAAATATCTGTAAAATCACCAATTGCGCAGGGTTTATTGGGTAAATCAGTTGGTGATAAGATTGAAATTATGGTACCTGCAGGTAAAATGGAATTTGAGGTTCTCGAAATCAGCAGATAGCTTTTGAGATGCAAAAATCAAAATACAAGATTAAACACTTAATAATCTAAAAATCCAATGTCAACTCTATTTAGTAAGATTGTTTCAGGAGATATTCCAGCACATAAAGTTGCGGAGACTTCCGATTTTTTAGCATTTCTAGATATTAATCCTCTAAAAATGGGTCATGTTTTAGTGATCCCTAAAAAGGAAGTAGATTATATTTTTGATGTTGATGATGAGCTTTATACCGGTTTAATGATTTTTACCAAAATTGTGGCCAAAGCGATTAAAAAAGCCATACCCTGTACAAGAATTGGTGTTGCAGTTATTGGCTTAGAAGTTCCGCATGCGCATGTTCATTTAATCCCAATTGATCGAATGTCAGATATGGATTTTGGTAACAATAAACTGGAGCCAACTCAACAAGAACTAAGCGAGGTGGCATTAAGAATATTGGACGCTTTAAAAGATGAATCTTAAGCAAGATGCTAGAGGTGTTTTTAAAAACATGTTAATCTAAATTGATTACGATGTTTAAGCTTTAGAAGCTGAAGGAAAATTTTAATTACTTTATTCTTTTTTGATTACCTTTTGCAAAAGACTCCCATCCACTGTATGATTTTCCACTGCCAGCACTTGTGATTTTTTGGAAAGAATGACATACTGCCACTCCTAATCCATCCGTAGCATCTAAAAACTCGGGAGTTTCTTTAAAACTTAGCAGCTGCTTTAGCATCGCTGCAACTTGTTCTTTTGTTGCATTACCGTTTCCGGTAATGGATTGTTTAACTTTCTTTGGCGAGTATTCAAAAATTGGTAATCCTTTAGCTAGGCCTGCCGCCATCGCAACACCTTGTGCCCTACCTAACTTTAGCATTACTTGAATATTTTTACCATAAAATGGTGCTTCTAAGGCCATACAATCTGGCTGATATTGTTCTATAAGACTAGTAGTTCTTTCAAAAATTCTTTGAAGTTTTAGAAAATGATCATCTAGATGGGTCATTTTAACGACGCCCAAACTAATCAATTCGATTTTGTTTCCAGTTTCTTTAAGTAATCCATAACCCATCACAGCAGTCCCAGGGTCAATCCCTAAAATAATGCGTTCTTTGGATTTTTCTTTCAACATGAAAACAATATTAAGCTAAATTCTTAACATTGCACAAAGCATTACCGGTTTGAACAAGACTCAAAAAAAAATATTTAGCTATACTATTAAACTACTTATAGTTACACTCGCCGGTATTTTTATCTATCGTAAATTATTAGATAATGATAATTTAAAGAACTTTAATGAAATTATCTTAGGATTAAAAAAATGGCAGGTTTGGGTTACCCTTATTATTATTTTCTTGTTGATGTTTGTCAATTGGTTTTTAGAAAGTATTAAATGGAAATTCTTGATCAGTAAAGTCGAAAAAATTAGCTTATACAAAGCAATTGAATCAGTTTTTTGCGGTTTAACATGGGCTATTTTTACACCAAACCGAGTGGGCGAATATGGGGGTAGAATTTTCTTTCTTTCTCCCCGAAAAAGAATACAAGGAATGGTTGCGATGGTTGTTGGTAGTATTTCTCAATTAATCATTACTAATATTTTAGGGTCGATAGCGACATTATGGTTCTTATCTAAATTTATACCTATGGATAATGTTCTACTATTTGCAATCAGTATTCTGGTATTCGGTTTTTGCTTATTCCTCCTAATATTTTATTTTAATATTAAGTGGTTATTTAAACTTTTAAACTCCATCGGTTTTCTTAAAAGATTTCAAAAATTTTTTGGGGTATTAACGCGATACAATAAAAGCGAACTAAGCAAAGTCTTATTACTGAGCATAAGTAGGTTTACAGTTTTTACCACACAGTATTTACTAGTAATACATTTGTTAATTCCTGATATCCATTTATACCAATCAGCTTTTATGGTATTCATTTTGTTCTTTGTACAATCGGCTTTGCCATCATTAGATTTATTAGATATTGGCGTAAGAAGTATGACAGCAACCTATTTCTTTTCTTTTATTACGCATCAAGAAATTGCAGTGATGGCAGCTACTGCGTTAATTTGGTTGATTAATCTTATTATTCCTGCTATTTTAGGATCTTTCTTCGTTTTTAAACTCAACTTCTTTGATCAACGTAATTAGTATCATCTCCTTATTGCTTACTTTTTTGTATGCATTTTTAGTTCTTTTTTTGCGAAGAGGATGGCTTAATATTCCAGATTTTACTCCAAGTGCTGCATCTCCAAAAACTATGGTTTCAATTTTAATTGCAGCCAGAAATGAGGAGGACAAAATTCATCTCACCATAGAAGATATTTTAAATCAGGATTATCCAAAAGATTTATTTGAATTAATTGTAGTTGACGATCACTCAACAGACCAAACCTCAAAAATAATTAAAAGCTATGCTTCACAAGGAGTTAAGCTGATGCAATTGAATGAGAAGAAACCGCTTAACTCTTATAAAAAGAAAGCCATTTCAGAAGCTATTCAACTTTCTAAAGGTGAATTAATTATCACAACTGATGCTGATTGTCGGATGAAACCCTTTTGGTTAAAAACAATGGTGGATTGTTACGAACAAAATAATTTTAACCTCATTAGCGCTCCAGTAATTTATTTTGAAGAAAAGAGTCTGTTTGAAAAACTTCAAACACTCGAGTTTCTATATCTGATTGGTTTAGGAGCCGCTGGCATTGGTAATAAAATGCCTTCAACTTGTAATGGTGCTAATTTAGCTTATAAAAAATCTGTCTTTATCAAATTAGATGGTTTTAAAGGAATTGATGATTTAGCATCTGGAGATGATGAACTTTTTTTACATAAAGTAGCACATGCTTATCCAGGTAGTATTGGATTTTGTAAAGCAGAAGAAGCTATAGTTTTTACACATGCCAAACCAAACCTTAAAGAATTTTTACAACAAAGAAAACGTTGGGCAAGCAAAAGTGTAAAATACAAAGATGTAAAGATCATTGCCTTAGCTATATCTTATTGGTTATTCAACGTTACTCTGATTTCTAATTTAATTTTTGGATTATTTAATCCAATTTTTTTTAAGTTAGCATGTATCCAATTTATAATTAAATTTATTCTTGAGATTTTTTATTTAAAGCCTTTACTTTCCTTTGCTAAAAGAAAGAGTTTAATGATTCTTTTAATATTGCTTACATTTTTACATGTTTTATACTTAGTCTATATCGGTATTTTAGGAAATTCAGGGAAATATCATTGGAAAGGTCGAATGGTTAAGTAAATTAGATTCGTGGATAGCCAACAAAAATCTTCGTGGAAAAAATTCAAAAAAAATAAGCTTGCGTTATCTGGTCTTATTTTCATCATTCTTACGACCTTCATTTCTATTATAGGATACCTTGTCACTCCTGATGATAGCCCAATGGCTAATGACATGAGCTTGCAGCTTAATATTGAAAAACCTGGCTCCACTTTTACTATCATCAAAATTCCGAAAAATCCAACCCAAAAAAAAGTAGGCTTGATAGAAAAAATGTTCTTTGGTCAACCGTCTTTATATGATGAAATTCCAGTAATAAAATATCATTTTCTGCAACAAAAGTTAATCTATCAAGAATATGTTGGTGGTGGACAAGCTGGGGAATTACATGAAATTTTATTAGAAAAATTTCATACCAAAGATATTGATCAGATAAAAAAAGACAATATCACTCAAAAGACTTTTTGGCTAGGTACCGATATTTATGGACGTGATTTATTAAGCAGAGTTATTATCGGCTCAAGAGTATCATTAATAGTAGGCTTTATGGCTGTTCTTATCAGTGTTTTGATAGGTATTTCCTTAGGTGCAATTGCAGGTTATTTTAGTGGCAAAATTGATACTGGCATTAGCTGGTTAATGAATGTCCTTTGGTCTTTACCCACCCTATTACTAGTGATAGCGATATCTTTTGCTTTAGGTAAAGGTTTCTGGCAAGTTTTTATTGCTGTAGGCTTATCCATGTGGGTAGAAGTTGCCCGTTTGGTTAGAGGGCAAGTCATATCAATAAAAAATGCCCAGTTTGTTGAAGCAGCAAAATCTTTGGGCTATGGTAATTCAAGAATCATTTATAAACATATTTTACCAAATATTTTAGGTCCAATTCTGGTTGTTGCAGCTTCTAATTTTGCATCAGCAATTTTATTGGAAGCTGGGTTAAGCTTTCTAGGATTTGGCGCTCAGCCACCTATGCCAACATGGGGAGGTATGATTAAAGAACATTATGGTTATATTATTATTGATGCTGCTTATCTAGCAATAATTCCAGGATTAATGATTATGTTGATGGTATATGCATTCAATTTAGTAACCATTGGATTAAGAGACTTATTTGACGTAAAATCACAAAACAGCAATGTTTAGTTGCAGTTTTATGCAGGATTAACTATTTTAGATATCTTATAAATACACCTAGTTTATGCCCAAAAATCATCCATCAGAAAATGATAGTCAGATAGATTTAATAGAGCTTTTATTAGAAAGGCAGGCGGAGCTTAATGCTTTACTTGAGGTTACAAGAGCAATAAATAGTAATGTTTCTAGCGAAACTCTTATCGAAATGCTGGAAATGATTATGAAAGGAAATCTAAAGATCGGAAAATTTAGATTGCTTCTTCAAAACATAAATGAATTTTATTGTGTCTCTAATTTTGGTGGAGAATTAGAATCGTTTGAAAATTTTCAGGAAATAACTCAAGAATTAATTCCACTTAAAATACCTATTGAAACCACCCATCATCCTGACAAAAGAATAAGTGCATATGATTATTTTATACCTGTTTATCATAAAGATGACCCACTTGCATTTGTCTTAGTTGGTGACTTTAAAGAAGCTAAGTTAATTGATAACAAAGTAGATTATATACAAACTTTAATCAATGTAATTATTGTAGCTTTTGAAAACAAGAAGTTATTTAAAGAGCGTATCCATCGCGAGAGATTACAGAGAGAAGTTGAGCTGGCTGGTCAGGTTCAAAATATGTTAATCCCACAAAATCTTCCCAATAATCCTATTTTAGATGTTGAATCAGTCTATCTACCCCATCAAAATATTGGAGGAGATTTTTTTGATTTCATCCCTTTAAAGGATAATAAATTTCTTTGGTGCGTTGCTGATGTATCAGGAAAAGGAATCTCAGCAGCATTAATCATGTCTAATTTTCAAGCAAGTTTAAGAGCTTTGGTATCGCTGGATATTAGCCTCTCTGATTTAGTAACAAGATTAAACCAAGTTGTTTTTAACAATACTAAAGGTGATCGGTTTATTACCTTATTTATTGGACTTTACCATCAAAAAGATAGGACCATAAAATATGTAAATGCAGGACATAATGCTTCTTTAATCATCCAAAACGATCAAATTGAAGAACTGAAAAAAGGGACTACCATGATTGGTGTTTTTGATGAGTTGCCTTTTATTAACGAAGGTGAAATTACTATTGAAAAAGATGCAATAGTTTTCAATTATACTGATGGAATTATAGAATTTGATGGTGAAGAGGATCAGTCTTTATCAGAAGATGAGTTGAAGGACTTTCTAAAAAAAAATCAGCAAGATGAATTACCCGTTTTACATCAAAAGTTGATGAAGAAAATAAGTGAGATGAGGAATAACAGCGAACCTTCTGACGATATCACTATTCTTACTTTGAAATTTCATTAAGCTCTTTCTTATGATGGATAGATAACGCTACGGTCATTCCCATCATACCCCAAAAAATGATTGCCGCTTTATCCTGATCTAGGAAATTATTCATCAAACCATGAAAGAAATAAGTCAATAATCCGAGCAAAATGGAAAGAGCTAACATTTTAACTTCCTTATTTTTAGATTGATAATAGGTCTTCATATTAGTGCTTAAATAGGTCCCGAAAACTAAAATAATACTTAGGAAACCGACAATTCCACTTTCTACCGCAGGGCCAAAATATTCGCTATGAACACCTCCCATGGTGCCCTGAGTGGTGCTGATACTGGTCATTTCGTGAGCTCTTTGATATGGTGAGTATTTAAACATGTAAGTTCCAGGTCCAAAACCAAAGTAGGGTTTCTCCTTAAACATCCTCCATCCTGATTCCCATCTATTTAAACGTTCTACATTGGATTCATCGGTTTTAACATTAGAAATGGATTTGATGTCTCCTTGTAAACTCTTTCCTGAAGTCGTTTTATTAAAACGGAGGTATTGATAAATCTCACCGTTAAAAATCAATCCAACTCCTAAAAAAATCATTAAGGCAATTACCAAACTCTTAAATCTAATTTTTAATTTAAGTAAAATATAAAACCCTAATACAAAAACTAAACTGAGCCATGCTGCTCTTGAGTAGGACAATATGACGCCAATTAGGGCAAGCCCGCCAATATAAATAGCCATTAAACGATCTAAAAATTTGGTTGCTTTATTCCTATACAGAAAAATTACAAACGAAAAAGTACAAACTATACTACAAACCGCACCATAAACAGTGTGATCGTCCATAAATGGGTTCATCATCGCCCATACCTTTTTATCGCTAAAACCAGTTTGAGCATGCCTTATAGTAGTATAAATAACGAGGATGCTCAATCCTAATCCAAATGCAAAGAGATATTGTTTAATTTTCTTGATATCCTTAAATAACAATCCTCCCCAAAAAAAACCAAAAACTGTACACCAAAATCTTGCTAGAAAAAACTTGAAAGACACAAAAGGTAAACTGCTGGTTACGGTCGTTATCAAAATCCAAAATAGATTAAAGGTTACGGCTAATGTAAGTGGATGCTGAAAAAAATCTTTGTCAAATCCTTGTTCAAAAACTTTAATAATAAAAAGAAAAAGCATGATGATCATCAACGGTTCATCTGGAATATTAATGCCTGAATTACCAAATAAGATCTTAATCGAGAGCGGTGTAAAAAAAACAACAATAAGCATCACTTTATCTAGCGATAGTAGAAAAAGGCTGATACCAAATAAGATAATTGGAATGGCTAATGAGCCTAAATAAAGCTGTGAATAGGCAATATAAAAGCCAATGAACAGCAGTATAAAGCTGTATAAATAAAAGCGTTTTAATTGCAAAGTCTGCATTAGACTGCTTTTAATCTGGGATTAATAATTTCGTTATAAATAGCCATAAATAAGCCAATTAAGAAAGCGAAAAATATCGAAACTATAACTACCATTAGTCTATTAGGGTAAGCTTTCATCTCTGGTTTTTGTGCTTTATCAATAATAAATTTTTGGTTAATAGTTTGATTATAGTCAACCAAAGCATTTTCATATTTGCTTTGAAGCAGTGCTAAACTTTCCTTTTGTTTCTCAAACATCGCTTCGTTTTCTAAATAATCTCCACTATATTTTCCAAAAATTTCGATTCTGGGCTTTAACGATACTACTGCTGCCCTTGCCGCTGCTAACCTTCCTTTAGCTCTGATAATTGTAGAATCTGGCAAACGTGTTTTATACTGCTCATAAACTTTTAATCTGGCCTGCTCTTCCTGAAATTGAGTTTCAGCCTTAACAATCGCAGTGCTTAAAACTTCGGATTGTGATTCATAATCGTAAATACCTTTAACCCTCAATTTTGTCAACACTGCTTGTAAAGAATCTATTTCTTTTTTCTTAGCAAGATATTGAGTTTTAATGATCTCAAAAGCTTGCTGAGTTCTTTCTTTTTGAATATTAGTTTTGATACTATCGATAATAAAACCAACATAGTTAGCTATTTGAGCTGCCATTTCAGGATTTTCATCTGTAATCGTGATTTTAATGGCTAAATAATCCGTTCGCTTAAAATCGGCATTGCCCGCAAATTGCGTTTTCACTTTGGTCATCGCATACTCGGTGTTTTTACCAATGGAATAATGATTCATCAAATCAAACTTTGAAACAACACGCCGTTTCAATTGATCAGAATTTAGGATTTGTAACATCTGATCAGTTTGATCTTCAGTACCAAATTCCATCAATTCCTCTAAATTATTATTGTCTAAAATTGATTTTGAAATGGAGCTATTTGCTGATGGATAAAAGATAGTTGAAGCTTCGTATTTTGGTTTGATAATAAAAGCTAAAACCAGTCCTCCTACCAAACCAACAATTGAAATTAAAAGGATATGCTTTCTATACTTTAATCCAGCTTTGGTAATCCCAATTAAATTTAACTCTTGAAGATGATCTTCATGCATACGAATTACGGTTTAAGCTGTGAATTTAAGTAAAGAAATTATTTTTTTAGGTTGTATTAGTTTTAAAATAAAAGAAACTAGGAAACCAAATATGACAATACCACCAAATTTTATCAGCCAATAGGTTTCAAAATACTCAAATAATTTGGTCGACAAGCACATTAAAGTACCCAACACAATTAATTTAAAAAGCAGTTTGATATTAGGTTTTGCTTTAAACTGTTGATGATAAAAATAAACATAAATAATGGCCGCTAAACCTAAAGAAATGATGGTTGCTAAAGCCGCACCAAACGCATGATAGTTGGGAATCATGAAAACATTTAGCAAAACATTTAAAATTAAGCTGCCGAATGCAATGAGATTTAAAATCTTTAAACTTCCTTTTGCCGTTAATGCACTACTAAAAATAAAATAGATACTTATGGGAATGATACTTAAAATTAGAACGGAGAAAATTTGAGTGAGATAAATCGAATGGTGAGTTGGATACAATAATTTCATCCATTCCTTTGCAAAAAAGGAAAGTGAAATGGCAATAATAATTGCAATTGAAATGAGTAACTCACTGCTGGTGTTCATCCAGTTCGCAATAGATTTCTTTTCGGCCAATTGCTTACTCAGCATTGGATAAAAGAAAGAAGCAAATAAAACGGGAATCATTGTGAATGCATCTAATAAACGATAAGCAGCAGCGTAATTTCCACTTTCAGCTGCTCCGTTATCTAGCATCCGTTCCAGCATAATACTATCCACTTTATTATAAGCCAAAACCAAAAACATAAAAAGTGAAAATGGTAAAAGCTGCAAAATAGTTTCCTTCAGCAAGGAGAGTTTAAATCCTTTTAATTGGAAATTTATTTTATCCTTTACGATAATGATCCCTATCAAAATGCTAATAAAGATTGCTGTTAGCTGAGCGCTCGCAAAATATTGTATAGAAAGATTTATGGTGTTGAAATAACTTAAATTCAGTAACGGAATGAAAAGTATAAGCAGTAGAATTTTATCTAAAACCGAAAATAGAACATCAGTTTTGTAAAGTTGTAAACCAGTTAGATGCGAACGCAAAAAGCCAAGGAATGAAAACCCAAATTGATAAAAAATCAAGGTAATTAACAATAAAAATGAGGTTTGTGTGTATCCCAAAACAAATGCAATCAATAATACCGAGATCAAATAAATTATAGATAATAGCAGTTTTATCTCCAATAAATTAGCCGATTTAATGCCTTGTGTATGTTTATGTGTAAGGAGTTTGATGTTATAATTGTTAATACCCATGTCACTCAATAAACTGAATAGATAGGTGAAATTGAATAGCGTAAAATAAAGTCCGTAAGTATCAAAACCAGTTTTAATCTGTACTACACGCTCCACTCCAAAAATCCATAAAGGTTTTATCAGCAAATTCACTGCAATCAGAAAAAAGACTTTTTGACTAAAGTTTTTAGACATTCTAAATTATTAGACTTGAGCAAATTTATTCTTTTAAATTGCAGCAAGAATTTTTACCTCCAATTATTTTCATTTTATGAAGGCTGAAAAGCTGATCTATTTTTTATCAATGATTTTATCCAAGATGCTCAATTTCAATAAGCATATTGGGAGAATCGCTGTGAAAAACATCTTAATTATTAAGCTTGATGCAGTTGGGGATATGGTTTATGCCACACCAGTTTTTAAGCTTTTGATACAAAAATATCCTGAATCTAAGCTTACCGTTTTTTGCCGAGAATCCATCAAAAGTTTAATAAAATACGATCCTCATTTAAGTTTAATCATTACTGATTTAAATCAGTTAAAGCAAAAATATGATTTGGTTATTGATTTGCGAGGCAATTTTAAAACACTAGGATTTGCTTTATTTAACCCCCCAACGTTCCGATTGGATAGAGGAACCATCCGGTTTAGAAATAAGTTAAAAGGTAATCACCCGCATGAGTTGATTACCAATGTTCAAATTATTGAACCCATAATAAAGGTGGATTTTAAATCTTTACAACCAGAAATTTATTTTTCTATTGAAAATGAAAGACTTGTTAAAAACTACTTAGAGCAAAATCTAATCGGCAACTTTGCGGTTTTGCATGTTGGTGCTAGTCGCGATTTAAGAAAATGGTCTCCTCTTAAATTTGCAGAACTGGCAAACTATCTAAAAAATCAAATTCAACTAGAGATCATCTTTGTCGGTTCTTCGCGAGATATTATTGATATCCAAAAAGTTCAGAAAGAGATTAATTTCAAGACTTTTAATGTAGCCGGTGAATTTAGCTGGACAGCATATGCTGCTTTAGTGCAAAAAGCAAAACTTTTTATAGGTAATGAAAGTGGTCCTTTACATGTTGCTGCGGCAATGCAAACTCCTTTAGTTGGTCTTTTTGGCCCTGGTGAGCCCGATGTGTTTTATCCTTTCGGAGAAAAATCTACCTTTGTTCATCATGTGTTGCCTTGCAACCCATGTAACCAAATTGATTGCATACATCTCGAAAACACATGCATGCAACGTATAACCTTAACTGAAGTAATTGATAAAATTAATGCTTTAGGATTTTAACCTTCAGCTTTAAGCATACAAAATGTTATTGCCATTTTACCAAGACGAATTTTTAGAAGCGGGTTGCGATGAAGCGGGACGAGGTTGTTTAGCAGGTCCTGTATTTGCAGCAGCGGTAATTTTGCCTAAAGATTTTGACCATCCATTACTCAACGATTCCAAGCAAATCAAAGAAAAAGATCGTTATTCTTTAAGAACTGAGATAGAAGAAAATGCTTTAGCTTTTGCCGTGGGAATAGTAGATCATCAAGAGATTGATAAAATCAATATTTTGAATGCTTCTTTTCTGGCAATGCACCGAGCCATTGAGAAGTTGCAGCTTCAACCCAACTTTTTAATCATTGATGGAAATCGGTTTAAACCTTATCCAAATATGAAACACGAATGTATCATTAAAGGAGATGGAAAATATTTCTCTATCGCGGCAGCTTCTATTTTAGCCAAAACCTATCGAGATGATTTTATGGAAAGAATAGATCAGGAATATCCTATTTATCAATGGAAGAAGAATAAAGGTTACCCAACTAGTGACCATCGGAAAGCAGTTATCAAATCAGGATTGAGCCCATATCATCGAAAAACTTTTAGAATAACCAACCCACAGCTATCTATTTTTGACTAATTTGCCAATATGCGGATCCTGCTGATTACAAACCGAGTGCCTTTTCCTGCTGATGGTGGTTATGCTATCGTGGTTCGTAATAATATTGAAGCCTTAATCCAATTGAATTGTGAAGTCACTGTTTTTAGTTTAAATACCACAAAACATTACATCAAAGTAAAAGAAGTAAAAGATCCACTTTTCAAAGAGATTAAATTTATTCAATATAAAATTGATAATCGTGTAAAAGCAAAAGACGCTTTTTTTAATCTTTTTACAGATCAATCTTATAACATCAGCAGATTTTACGATGCGGGATGTGCCAGTAAATTAGCTTACTTACTTCGAACACAAGAGTTTGATATCATACAATTCGAGGGCTTGCAGGTAGCGCCATATTTAGATGTGGTGAAGACAAACTCATCAGCAAAATTAGTTTACAGAGCACATAATATTGAGCACCAGATATGGAAACGTTTGAGTGTAAAAGAGAATTTCTTTTTCCGAAAAATCTATCTTAAAATTTTAAGTAGTAGGCTACAAAGATTCGAGTTTAATATCCTCAATCAGTTCGATGCTTTATTTTCTATCAGTTTCGTAGATGAGCATTTTTTTAAAAGCATTGGTTGCAAAATTGCCGTTTATACTTTTCCGGTAGCTTTAAATCTAGATCAATATCAAAACAACTATTTATTATCTCTTCACAAAAGTGTCGGCTATATAGGCTCTATGGATTGGCGTCCAAATATCGAAGGTGTTGATTGGTTTTTAGAAAAGGTTTGGCCGGCAATTCAACAATTAGGTTCGGGTATCACTTTTCATTTGGCTGGAAAAAACATTCCTAAACAGTTCGAGATTATGAGCAGTGATTCATTCATCATGGAAGGCCAGGTTGAAAATGCTGCAGAATTTATTAGCCGGCAACATGTACTCATCGTTCCTTTATTATCTGGAAGTGGAATGAGGGTAAAAATTATTGAGGCGATGGCTTTAGGCAAATGTATCATCGCGACATCAATTGCAGCCGAGGGGATTAACTATCATCACGATAAGGATATTCTGATTGCCGATCAAGCAGATGATTTTTATAAGCAAATACTACGTTGTTTTACCGATAAAACTTTGATCAGTAGAATTGGAGCTGGCGCAAGAAAATTGGTTGAGAAAAATCACAATCAACAGAAAATGAATCAAAATCTATTAAAGGTATATCAAGAAATCATCACTATAAAAGCTTAAAATTTTCTTAATTTTGCCAACTAGTACAATTCTTCGACTTCCCGATTTCTGACCCAAATTATAAAATAATGAAAAATACCGCTTTAACAGATAAACACGTTTCCCTTGGCGCCAAAATGGTTCCATTTGCTGGTTATAATATGCCTGTTCAATACGTAGGAATTAACGCCGAGCATGAAACTGTAAGAAAGCATGTTGGTGTTTTCGATGTAAGCCACATGGGTGAATTTATCTTAAAAGGAGAGCATGCCTTAGACTTAATTCAAAAAGTAATTTCTAACGATGCTGCTAAATTATTTGATGGAAAAATTCAATATGCTTACCTACCAAATTTAAGCGGTGGTATTGTTGATGATTTATTGGTTTATCGCATGGACGAAAAAACTTACATGTTGGTGGTAAATGCCTCCAATATTGAAAAAGATTGGAATTGGATTTCTTCTTTCAATACCAACGGAGTAGATATGAAAAATATTTCTGATCGTACTTCTTTGTTGGCGATTCAAGGCCCAAAAGCTGCCCAAGCATTACAAAGCTTAACAGACGTAAGCCTTTCTGAAATGGAATATTACACTTTCAAAAGAGGTGTTTTTGCAGGTGTAGAGAATGTCATTATTTCTGCAACAGGTTATACTGGGGCCGGTGGTTTCGAAATTTATTTTGATAACGTTCATGCAACCCGTATTTGGGATGCTATTTTTGAAGCTGGAGAACCTTTTGGCATCAAACCTATTGGGTTAGGTGCTCGTGATACTTTACGTTTAGAAATGGGTTTCTGCCTTTATGGAAATGATATTAACGATGAAACTTCACCTATCGAAGCAGGACTTGGCTGGGTTACAAAATTCACGAAAGACTTCAATAATTCTGCTGCTTTACTAGAACAAAAGCAAAATGGCATTTCTCAAAAATTAGTCGGTTTTGAGATGATTGAAAGAGGTATTCCTCGTCATGATTATGAGATTGTTGATGCTGAAGGAAACGAAATTGGAAAAGTAACTTCTGGAACGCAATCACCATCCTTACAAAAAGCGATTGGAATGGGTTATGTAAAAACAGAATTAGCAAAAGAAGGAGAAGAGATTTTTATCAAAATCCGCGATAACAAAGTAAAAGCAAAAGTGGTTAAATTTCCATTTTACAAGAATAAATAATGGATAAAAGAAAAATTGAAGTTTGCTTTACGCCTGCTTTACTTCCGCTGTATGATTTAAAAAATGCCATCGTTGTAGTGATAGATATTTTTAGGGCTACGAGCTCCATTTGCTTTGGAATAGAAAACGGTGCAGAAGCCATCATTCCAGTCGGAACAGTAGAAGAGTGTATCGCTTTCGAAAAAGAAGGTTATTTGTTAGCCGCAGAAAGAGACGGAAAAGTGGTAGAGGGATTCGATTTTGGAAATTCTCCATTTGCTTACGCAGTAGATAAAATAAAAGGCAAAACCATCGTGTTAACCACTACCAATGGTACACATGCCATTGATGAATCTAAAAAAACGGCATATCAAGTAATCATTGGTTCATTTTTGAATCTAGATGCTGTTTGCGATTATTTAAAAAAGCAAAGTAAAGATGTCCTATTATTATGTGCTGGTTGGAAGAATAAATTTAATTTGGAAGACACTTTATTTGCAGGTGCAGTTGTTCATCAGCTTAAAGCTGATGACTATTTTTTAGATGACTCTAGCATCGCTGCTGATGATTTATACCATCAAGCAAAAGATGATTTAGTAGGTTATACTGCAAAAACATCTCATAGTGAAAGATTAAAGAAACTAGGAATAGAAGAAGACATCAAATTTTGTTTAAATGTGAATATTACCAAAAGCATTCCTGTTCTCGTGAATGATAGACTGGTAAGACTTTGATTCGAACCATATTAAAATCTTTACACTCATCTTTCTACAAAAAAACTAAATTTGGTTTTAACGATTTTTAAAATCAATCATTTTAAACCAAATTCATGAAAAAAGAAATTCTTTTAAGCGGCTTTTTGGCATTAGGATATCTGGCTCAAGGGCAAGATAAAACTGCTATGAAATATGCCGCAACCATCACATCTGAAGATGCATCTAAAAGGTTAAATATTTTAGCCGCTGATGGAATGGAAGGCAGAGAAACAGGGAAAGCAGGAGCTAATAGAGCTGCAAATTATATCAAATCCCAGTTTCAAAGTTTTGGTTTAAAAGCCCCTGTAAATGGATCCAACTTCCAAATGTTGGATCTTAAGGAAAAAACTACACTTCAAAGAAATGTGATTATAAACAGCGATCCTCTGGATTTTTTAAAGGATTACTACGTTTTACCAGGTTCATTCAATAATACAAAAAAGACTTTTAAAAATTTTGTTTTTGTTGGATATGGCATACAGTCTGACAATTACGACGACCTTTCAAATTTAAACTTAGAAGGTAAAGTTGCAGTTGTATTGCCTGGAGAACCAACTAAAGATGGAGTTTCCTTAATCACAGGTACAACTAAAATGTCTGACTGGACTACCAGCCGAAGCAAAAAAACAAATGCTCTTAAAGCTAAAAATCCAGACGCTATTATTGTGTTAAATGCAGATATGTCTAGAATGCAAGCAGCAAAAGCATATTTTGAAAGACCTGGATTGATTTTGGGAGAAGATAAATCTGGGAATACACTTACAATTTATGCATCAAAACCAGCTATTGATAAACTTTTAAGTATCTCTTCAAAAACTATTGATGCTTTAACGCAACAAATAACCGATACAAAAAAGTCAGCATCTTTTAACTTTAGCGGCAATATGGATGTTGATTTTCAAACAAAATTAACTCCACTAGAAGCTAAGAATGTTTTAGGCTTTTTAGAAGGATCTGACCCTAAGTTAAAAAACGAAATATTAGCGATAACAGCACATTACGATCATTTAGGTGTAGGTGAAGATGGTGATGTTTATAACGGTGCAGATGATGATGGATCCGGAACTACTGGGGTTTTAGAAATCGCAGAAGCTTTTGCAAAAGCTAAAAAAGAAGGTAAAGGACCAAAAAGAAGTGTCCTTTTTATGACTGTCGTTGGTGAAGAAAAAGGACTTTTAGGCTCCGAATGGTATTCAGAACATCCAGTTTTCCCTCTAGAAAATACCATTACAGATTTAAATATAGATATGATTGGTAGAGTAGGAGATTTATATAAGGGCAAAAAAGATTCAGCAAATTATATTTATGTAATTGGATCAGATAAATTAAGTTCTACCCTTAAGGTAATCAACGAAAAGAATAATAATATTTATACCCACCTTACTTTAGATTATAAATATGATAACCCTAAAGATACAGAGCGTATTTACTACCGTTCGGATCATTATAATTTCGCAAAACATGGTATCCCAATTATCTTCTTCTTTAATGGTACGCATGAAGATTATCACAAAAAAACTGATGAAGTGAAAAAAATAAACTTCCCTCTATTGGCAAAAAGAGCTCAATTGGTATTTTATGATGCCTGGGATTTAGTAAACAGAGCTGAAAGACCAGTAGTAGATAGTAAAAACGATATGCCAAGCGATCGTTAAGATAATAAAGACCTCAAATAGAAAAGGACAGCTAAATAGCTGCCCTTTTCTATTATTTAACAAAATCTACCTTATGCAATTTGCACTTCGTCCATTCTTAAGAAGAAACTTTCAAAGTTTACTGTATTACCGCTTAACCAATTTAATAGAGCGAAAATTCCCTTTTCTTCTTTAACATTTGTCAACGTTACCAAAACAAATCTTTTCATTACTATTGGTATAACTAAAAAAGCTAATTCACTTGATTTTTCAGGGCTTATGCCATGATAAGAATTTAAACGGTTAGTATATTTTTTAATCATCATTTTAATTAATAACTCTTGCTCTGTCTTTTTTCCTTTAAAAGAATTCATTAGATCTCTTGCCTTTCCAGAATCTAACTGCGACTTTAAGACGTCAATTATTACACCTGAAGCTTCGCTGATGGCATTTCCTAAAGATTCTTTAGCTATTCCAGCTTCAAAGAAGATTTCTTCCTTCGTGTTTTCTCTAACCAGTTGATTTAGTTTATAGAACATTTTCTTTAAATAAATTGATTAATTAATGATTTAAATACAATTAAGCTACTCTAATATTAAAATGGTGATTTTAAAGAATTAGTTTAGTAAAAACGCAACTACTTTAGTGATCAATTACCAATAAAATAATTTAATGCTAAAAAAGGAATCTTGTAAACCAGATTCCCTTTTTTCGAGAGCATTTAATCTACTTTTAGTTTCCTGATGCTGCTTTTGCTTCTGCCTTCATTTTAGCATTTGCAACAATAACAATTTCAACTCTTCTATTTTGAGCTCTACCGTCTTCTGTATCGTTAGAGGCAATTGGCTCTGATTCACCTTTACCTACAGTTTTTAATCTGCTGAAATCAACACCCTGTGCTAATGCATAAGTTTTAACTGCATTTGCTCTTTCTAATGAAAGTTTCGAATTGTAAGCATCCGTACCTTTAGCATCTGTATGACCAATAATCATAATGTCAGTATTTGGATACTTATTTAATGATGCTGCTAAATTATCGATGTTTTGCTTTGCATCAGTCGTTAAAGCTGATTGATCAAATCCAAAAAGAATACCTGAATCAAACTTCACAATAATACCTTCACCAGCAGGAATAACTGTTGCTCCTGGAACTGTTTTTTCAATTTCCGCAGCTTGTTTATCCATATTTCTACCAATGTAAGCACCGGCTGTACCACCAATTGCACCACCAATAATAGCTCCAACAGCAGTATTACCTGCTTTCTTTCCGATTAATGCTCCTATAGTACCACCAGCGGCGGCGCCAATTGCAGCACCTTTTTGTGTTTTTGTTAATGATTTACAAGCGGGCATAATTGCAGTAACACCAAGAATTGCCACTAAACCTAATGTTGTTATTTTTAATTTATTAGTTTTCATAATTTCTTTATTGTAATTTGATGTGTATACTTCAAAGTAAATGCCAAACCTTATATTTTGTAATTTGTTTTTAAATGAAAAATCCTGAAATACATAAAATTGCTGTTATTGGCTGCGGATGGTTAGGTTTTCCACTAGCTGTTAATCTCATCAAAAATGGATATTATGTTAAAGGTAGTACTACTTCTAAAGAAAAAATTACCAGACTATCAGCACACCATATCGACCCTTTTTTAGTACAATTAAATCCAAATTATGAAGGTGATGATGCCCAATTATTTTTGGATGTTGAACTTTTAATTATCAATATCCCACCTGGCAGAAGTTCTGTGAGTGTGACTAATTATCAGCAAAAGATAGAAAATCTTATTATTGAAATTTCTAAATCTCCCATAAAGAAATTAATCTTCATTTCATCCACATCAGTGTACAAAGAAATCAATGATAAAGTTAATGAAGCCACATTAGCTTTAGATAATTCTGAGGCTGCATTAAGAATGCTGGACGCTGAGAACACCCTAAAATCAATTAAAAATGTTGATACTTCTATCATAAGAATGGCGGGCTTAATTGGTCCAGATCGACATCCAGGGAGATTTTTTGCAGGGAGAGAAAATATTCCCAATGGATTATCCCCAGTTAATTTAATCCATTTGGATGATTGTATTGGCTTGATTGAGTATGTAATTGAAAATAACTTTTGGGGAGAAACTTTTAATGGAGCAGCCCCATCTCACCCAAAAAAGACCGATTTTTATGATCTAGCTAGTCAAAAGCTTTATAATAAAAGTGCAAAATTTATTAATGAAAAGGGGGATTTTAAAATTGTTGATTCTTCAAAAATAATAGCAAAAGGCTATGAGTTTAAGCATCCTGATTTGATGGAATGGCTTCTTCAAACTCCTCAAAATTGAAAGACGCTTTATCTAAAACATCCCAAGTAGAATCTGAAAGTAACCGAATAGTTGATAAATAGCGACTAAATGCTTTTGAACGACCCCATTCTTGTGGTGCAATCATACTTACCAAAAATTTTCCTTTTTCTTCCTTTTCATACAGATGATAGATTTGACCCATCACTGGTTTAAAACGCATATCCGCTTGATAGATTAGTTCCGAAATTTTTAAACGATCTTCAATTTCTTGAACTTGCTGCATAATCAATTCGGCTTGTTTGCGTAGCATGCCAATTTGCTGATGTGCTTGCATATGCATTGCCTCAACAGCATTGGCTCTCACTTTATTTTTATCTATGAGTTTAATTGCCGGAGAACTTACAGTCATTGGAACTGGGGAAAACTTTGCTTCTCCTGTATAATAGGTTGATTTTTCTGATTTTGAATCCTGACTCATTTTATAATAATTTACTATGGTGAGCATTGCCTTCGGCCTGCCCGAAATTTTAAATTGTTTTACAAAACAATAATTTTCAATTAAACCCAAAAGTATGGCTTTAGTTTCTACTCGTCTATAAAAAATCACCTTCTAACTTCGTATTTTGCGAGTGGTCGGTTTTTGAATAAAAAATGATAGTCATTTCTATAACTTCGCTTTGTTAAATATCAATAATGAAAGACTTTTCAAAGTGCTTATTAGGTGGAATTAAGTTGGGAACTATTGTTGCCGCAGTGTTGATTTTGTTTTATCTGATTTCGACTAAGAATATACAGTGGACATATACTGGAGTAACTTTTATGTTTAGTGTCAGTATTGCTACTTCTATTTCGTTTTTGATCAAACTGGTTGATAATTATAGAAAGAAATATAATCCTCAAAACTTCTTTTTTATTTGGAGTCTATATTATTTTGCTGCAATGTTAGGGATGACTTTTGCAAGTGAAATTTGCCTATTTATACTTCGCGTTTTTATTGAACATAGCGCTTATACCATTTTTGCCGAGCCAAAACAATTGTTAATTAATTTAGTAATTTCATTAGTTGTAACTACTGTTGTTGGTGTTTACCAAAGTCAGCGTAACAGATTAGAGGTGGAGTTAAAGGAAAAAGAATTTGATATTGTCAAACTAAATCAATTAAAAACTCAAGCTGAATTACAATCTTTACAATCCAGAATTAATCCGCATTTTTTATATAATTCCTTAAACTCTATTGCCAGCTTGATTCATATTGATGCGGATAAGGCAGAGGATATGACGCTAAAACTGTCAAAGTTGTTTAGGTACAGCATCAATACACAAAATGAAAATTTAACTTCGGTAAAAGATGAAGTAGAAATTGTAAAAACTTATCTGGATATCGAAAGAGTCCGTTTTGGAGACCGCATTAATTTTATTTTAGATATTGATGAGGCCGCGTTGAATGAGCAAATCCCACGATTCATTTTACAACCGTTGGTAGAAAATGCCTTGAAACATGGTTTAAATGATGTGGTAAAAGAAGGTGAACTGAAATTAAAGGTAGAAGTTTCTGATAATAATTTGTTTCTTATGATATTAGACAATGGTAAACCTTTTCCTGATGAATTGAATTCGGGGTATGGTTTACAAAGTACTTACGAAAAATTACAACTGCTTTATTCAAATAATTATGAAATTCAAATCATGAATGGACCTCAAAAGCAAATTAAAATTACCTTACCAAAATCATGACAAATATTTTCTCTTGCATTATAATAGATGACGAAGAATTAGCCAGACAAAGGCTAATTAGACTATTATCGCCTTATACTTTTATTAATATTATTGCAGAGGCAACAAATGGCCAAGAGGGCTTAAAATTAGTAGATCAGCATCAACCTGATTTAATTTTTTTAGACGTAGAAATGCCAGTAATGAACGGTTTTGAGATGCTCTCGAAAGTTAAAAAGCAACCCAAGGTAATTTTCACAACGGCTTACGATCAGTATGCCATCAAAGCTTTTGAAGAAAATTCTTTGGATTATCTGTTGAAGCCTATTGAGAAAGAGCGTTTAGAAAAGAGTATGGAGAAACTGCAAGAAATGCACAAACCAATGGCTTTGCCTTTGCAGGATTTATTAGATCAACTCAAACCAAAAAAAGAAATTAAAACATTGACCGTTAAAATTGGCGATAAAATTTTATTGATCCAATTGAATCATATTGTAGCCATTGAAGCTGAAGATAAGTATGTTTTTTTACATACCGAAGATGGCAATAAGCATCTAACTGATTTTACCTTAAGTAGTTTGGAGGAGAAACTTCCAGAAAATTTTTGCCGAATACACAGAAGTACCATCATTAATACTAGTCATATCAAAGAGATTAGAAAAAGCTTTAATGGCGTCTTGATTTTTGTGATGAATAACAAAGAGCAAAGTAAATTCACTAGTAGTCGAAGTAATTCTGAGGCAATAAGGGAGCGATTTGATATTTAATGTTCTTTTTAGTTACCTTAGAATCCTAAATAAAATGAGCTTTCTATAACTAATGGAAAAAAATAGCAGCATTTATAATCCCTTTCTTATCATGGGAATTACAGGATTGATTTTTATTGGAATGTCTATTCTGTTAGAAAATGTTCAACTCAATATCCCCACAACCGCTTCCAATTACAAGATAACTAGCAATACAATTAATTTTTGGATTGGTTTATATTTAATTATATGTAATATTTGCTACAATCAAACCAACCATCTTCTTTATTTGAGATTACTCACTCGAATTCACCTAACCTTAACTGTAATTGGCTTGCTAGGGATTTTTATTTTTACAGTAAGTAACGAAGTGTTTTATGATGGCTACACCATTTCAGGCCATCAAATTAGTTTGTTGGACGAGCGACTTTCGAGAGTGAGGTTTCTGTTGGTAAGTATAATTTTCTTTGCTTTAGGCCAATCTGTGTATATATTTAACTTGGTGGTTGGCAACAGTTATATTAAACAAAAACAAGAGGAAGATGGCACCGCACCTCCCCCTTTTTATTAAATTAATTACTTTTATTAAGGTAATCAATTGTTAAATCAGACAAAGCCTTTACACCTAATTTAAATCCACTTTCGTCAATAAAAAAATCAGGTGTGTGGTGTGATGGAGCCGTTAAAGGATCTTGTCCTTTAGGCATCCCTCCTAAAAAGATAAATATTCCAGGCGCTTTTTCTTGGTAAAAAGAAAAATCCTCTGCACCAGTTACTGCTGGCCTTAACAATACATTCTCTGCACCAGCAACTGCCTGTAAAGTAGGTAACATTCTGGCCGTTAAAGCTGGATCATTATAAGTAACTGGATAATGTGTACTAAAAGGAATCTTAACTTCTGCAGTTGCGCCCGCTGCTTCCGCAGTTTTAGTGACAATAGTTTTAATCCTTTCGATGAACATTTTTTCGTCCTCTTTACTTAGGTTACGAACGGTTCCCATCATTTCTACTTCTTCAGGAATGATGTTAGAACGAACTCCTCCATGTATTGAACCAATAGTTACTACCCCCGCATTCTCTGTTAAATTTAAATTTCTACTCACAATGGTTTGTAAAGCATTAATAATTTGAGCAGATACCACAACGGGATCAATAGAAGACCAAGGATAAGCACCATGAGCTTGTCGACCATGAACTTTAATTTGCATATCATTCACGCCGGCCATCGTTCCGCCCGGACGATAGGTGATTTTACCTACTTCTGTTTGAGAATTAATGTGTAAGCCAAAAACCGCATCAACATGAGGATTTTCCATTACACCTTCTTTTACCATTAATTCTGCACCACCTTCTTCTCCAAACGGAGCTCCTTCTTCGGCTGGTTGAAAAATAAATTTTACTGTTCCTTTTAAGTCATTTTTCATGGATGATAACAATTCTGCGACACCCATTAAAATCGCCATGTGCGAGTCATGTCCGCAAGCATGCATCGCACCAACTTCTTGCCCATTAAACTGTGTTTTTACTTTTGAAGCAAAAGGAACAGGTGTTCTTTCCACAACCGGTAAGCCATCCATATCAGCTCTTAATGCTACAACCATCCCTGGTTTTCCTCCTTTTAGTAATCCTACAACACCGGTTTTACCTACTCCAGTGGTTACTTCAATTCCTAAAGATTTTAGGTATTTGGAGATAATTTCTGCAGTTCTAAATTCGTGATTTCCCAATTCAGGATGCTCGTGAAAGTCTTCACGCCAAGCAATTACTTGCTTTTCAATAGCATCAGCTTTGGTGGCTACTTTTTGTTTTAAAGCCTCGGTTTGCGCAAAAGCCGAAGCCGAAATTCCGATTAAGGAAAAGAGGATAAGTTTCTTCATCTTGTTTTGAATACGTTTTGGTTAAAAGACTTACAAGATAGGTATAAGTGGATGTATTTTAAAATTTTGGTTTTGTGTTAGTGAAGTATTGGCTAAAGAATTAAATAAGCTAGCGCATTCCCCATAGAGCATGTATACATTTTTGCAAAACTGAATTTTTATGTGCTTTGTGGCTTAGACTTTATTAAAATATAGCGACTTTATCTTAGCATTATCCTTGCTTTACCCTAGCGTTATCCTTGCTTCATCCTAACTCTTATGTTGGTTTCTCTTTTTTGCTGATTTAAGGGAATAGCAGGATGAAAAGGAATTTGTTTTATCGAGTTTGGAAACTCTTTTCTATTTCCTAATCCTTAGTCATCGCTGCGTTTAAGACTAAAGACAGGTGGGGGTGTTTTAATTACCTTATTATTACAGATGGTCATATAATATTCCCATACAATTATTCTTTTCGCTTGGTAGTTACATTTCCATCTATCCAAAGCATTTTAAGACTTGAGTATTTCTCTTGAGAATCTTTTACAAATTCAATCTGTACATTCTCATCAAGTAAAAACACATTTTTTGTAACTGGATGAAGGGTAAATATATCTGTTCCGCCACGTTCTGGATTTTTACATAAAATGGAACCATTTTCTACATAAAAAATTATTCCTCCTTCGAAAGTGCCACTATATTGCTCTAATTCGGTAGCGGTTAATTTAAGTAAGTTAGTTTTGCCCTTTAGGTCATTTTTAGCCCATTGAATAATCTTTTTTTCTCTCTCCGTTTTAGCTTTTGTGAAAAGGTCTTGATAAATTATTTCTTGAACTTTTATTAAAGCTTCAGAAGCTGCTACAGTAATGTCCGGAATTACCCCAACGTCTTCCCAATCGGTTAATGTGATTGGATTGATAGCACGAGCAAAAGGTACTCTCGCCCAAAAGCCCTGTCCGATTGAGAATAGAAATGCTGCGTGAGCCCCTCCACCTGTTGTTTCACCTACAACGATCGCTCGTTTTTGAGTTTGCATTGCATATGAAAAATCTTCTGCACCTGAAAAGGTGTTTTTACTTGTAAGAATATAAATTGGCATAGACAATAGTAGTCCGTCTGTACTAGTTGGATCGGTATACAATGACATAGTATCTTTACTAAAAGTACTTAGCATGTCAAGCATATGAACTCTTTCTTTAAAGAAATAACTTTCCACTTGATTAACCATTTCAGGACTGCCACCGCCATTATACCTCAAGTCAATTATAATGGCTTTCGAGTTTTTTAAAAAAGTCATAGCAGCCGTTAAGGTTGGCTTTGCTCCCTTCACGTTGCCAATAAATTCATTAAACTGTATATAGCCTATGCCGCCAGGAAGAATTTCCAGTTTTTTAAACTTGAAATTACTTTCTCTTTCAAAAGCCACCTGGTCTTTTATGTTTTCTTCTCGCTCTGATAAGGTTTCTTTATGTTCAGCATCTTTAGGCTGGTAGAATATGTTGAAGTGCGAATCATAGTTTACTTTCCTAATATCTTCGATTAATCGGTAAGCAAGTTGATTGGGGTCTCTTATTACATCGTACACACCTTTTTTATATTGCTCTTTCAAATATTTGTTAATTCGAACGCTTTTTTCAGGAAAAATGTAATGTTTTTTTACTGAATTAGTGAGGGAGTCAATCAAAACTTTAATATCTAAGGAACTGCTGTGAATGGTTTTTTGAGGTACTTGCGCTATGCAGTTAATTGAAACGTTCAAGACGACGGCATGCACTAAGATTATAAGCGGGTTTTTCATGATGAAGCCCATTAGTGGTGTTTTATATGTCTTATGGCGCTTGTTAGTTTTTTACATTTGCAGCCAACTTGTATATATGTGTAGATTCTAGTCCATAACACTCCAAAAATTGGTTGTATTACGGTGGTTTTTTTTCTTTTATTTTCTAATATACAATTTCTGCTCAACCCCTAAAAATTTAATAATATTAGTAGCAAAAGCTTAACTACCTAAACCCATTTTCCTTAAAACAAAAAAGCTCAACCGAATTGCTAAGCTTTTTACCTTTATTCTTTGCTCCTTACTCTTTAATCAGATTTAAACTGTCGTTTCAATACTCAACTCCTTTTTCTGCTTATCATCAATGGTGGATGGAGAATCGATCATCACATCACGGCCAGAGTTATTTTTAGGGAAAGCAATGACATCTCTAATCGTATCTAAACCAGCCAAAATAGAAACCAAACGGTCAAAACCGAAAGCGATACCGCCATGTGGAGGCGCCCCATATTCGAAAGCTTCTAATAAGAAACCGAATTGCTTTTGCGCTTCTTCTGGTGTAAAACCCAAATGTTTAAACATGATTGATTGCAATTTTCTATCGTGGATACGGATAGAACCACCGCCAATTTCCGTTCCATTGATGACCAAATCATAAGCATTGGCTCTTACATTTCCTGGGTCAGTTTCTAGCATCGCAATATCTTCGGGTTTTGGTGAAGTAAAGGGATGGTGCATGGCGTGGTAACGTTCAGATTCCTCATCCCATTCTAACAAAGGGAAATCAATCACCCAAAGCGGTGCAAATGTATTTTTATCACGTAAGCCTAAACGGTTGCCCATTTCTAAGCGCAATTCGTTCAATTGTTTGCGGGCTCTATCTATAGCACCTGCCACTATCAATACCAAATCGCCTGGTTCTGTAGCAAATGCTATTGACCATTTTTTCAGTTGATCATCATCGTAAAATTTATCTACTGAAGATTTTAACGTTCCATCTTCGTTGTGACGCATATAGATTAAACCTGTAGCACCAATTTGTGGACGCTTTATATAATCCGTTAACTCGTCTAATTGCTTGCGGGTAAATGATGCCGCACCTTTTGCATTGATACCCACTACAAATTCAGCTTGATCAAAAACTGGGAAAAAAGCCTCACCCCCGCCTCTCCAAAGGAGAGGAGCCTCGCCTTCAGGTAAAGTCGAATTTTTCAGCTCTATGAATTCCATCCCAAAGCGGATATCTGGTTTGTCAGAACCATATAAACGCATCGCATCAGCATAATGCATTCTTGGGAAATCTTCAAACTCAATCTCCTTTACGTTTTTAAACATATGTCGGGTTAAGCCTTCAAACATATTCAATATATCTTCTTGCTCAATAAAAGCCATTTCGCAATCAATCTGCGTAAACTCAGGCTGACGGTCGGCTCTTAAATCTTCATCTCTAAAACATTTCACAATTTGGAAATAACGGTCGAAGCCCGAAACCATTAACAATTGCTTAAACGTTTGAGGTGATTGGGGTAAAGCATAAAACTCACCTGGATTCATACGACTTGGAACCACAAAATCTCTTGCGCCTTCTGGTGTAGATTTAATTAAAACTGGAGTTTCTACTTCTAAAAAGCCTTCCGCATCTAAATATTTACGGATTTCTTGCGCCATTTTATGACGTAAGATTAAATTATTACGAACTGGGTTACGGCGTAAATCTAGGTAACGATATTTCATACGCAACTCATCACCACCATCAGTTTCATCTTCAATCATAAACGGAGGTAGTTTTGCCACGTTCAAAATCTCCAAAGCAGAAACCTTTATTTCTATCTCGCCAGTAGGAATTTTTAGGTTCTTATTAGAACGCTGCAATACTGTACCAGTCACTTTAATCACAAACTCACGACCTAAATCCTTTACTTTTGTACGTAAATCATCCGCATCATCGGTATTTACTACCAACTGTGTTAAACCGTAACGGTCTCTCACATCAATAAAAGTAGTTCCTCCTAAATCACGTGTTTTTTGTACCCAACCGCTTAATATCACTTCCTGATCTAAATTTGAAAGGTTTAATTCCCCACAAGTGTGTGTTCTGTGCATTATTTCCTGTATTTTGTTATTGGCTACGAATATAAGTTTAAATATATTTTTACTCAATTTTTATTGGAGGGATTTAAAAGAGACGATTTTGGCAAAGATCGGAGCGACACCGCGAGGAAACGAGAGGTCTCAGAAATAGGGCGTCTCTTTACAAAGCAACAGCACATAAAAGGCCTCCATTCTTGATGAAAGAATGAAGGTTTTTGTTATTATTAGCAAAAAGCTTATTTCAACTTTTTCAAGCCTTTCGTTTGCTCTTTTGTTGCAGGATAAATGCTGATGGCATATCCACCGCCTGGTGCAACAAATTGGCTCAATTTTGATTTATTATTCACAATTACTTTTGTGATCACATAAGCCTGTGGATTGGTTTTATAATCCGCATCTTTTGCATCCGCATAAATGGTGGCAATATAATTTTGTTGAGCATCTAAAAAGCTAAAATCAATATTGGAAGTTCGAGCATTGTAACCGCCAACACTTCCTAAAAACCAATTATTGGTATTCTTCGCTTTTCGGGCAACAGTAATATATTGACCGGGCTCCGCTTCCAAGTATTTGCTATCATCCCAATCTATTGCTACCTCTTTGATGAATTGAAAAGCATCTGGAAAGCGCATATAATTTTCGGGTAAATCTGCCGCCATTTGCAAAGGACTATACATGGTGAGGTATAAAGCCAATTGATTAGCTAGTGTGGTGTTTACATGTGAATGGTTATCAGGATTTATCTTACTGATATCCATCTCGAAAATTCCTGGCGTATAATCCATTGGACCACCTAATAATCTGGTAAAGGGCAATAAGGTAGTATGGTTAGGTTTCGACCCTCCGAATGCCTGATATTCGGTTCCTCTTGCCGATTCATTGCCGATCATATTTGGATAAGTTCTGGCAATACCTGTTGGGCGAACCGCTTCATGAGCGTTTACCATAATTTTGTAGTCGGCTGCTTTTTTAACTGCGTACAAATAATGATTGTTGATGTATTGGCTATAATGATTCTCGCCACGAGGCAAGATGTTTCCTACATAACCGCTCTTTACCGCATCGTAACCATTCGTTTTCATGAATTTATAAGCGGTATCAATCTGACGCTCGTAAGTTCTGGTATCGCCAGAAGTTTCATGATGCATAATCATTTTAATGCCCTTGGATTTCGCATAATCTCTCAATTCGGCAACATGAAAATCAGGATATGGCGTTACAAAATCAAAAACATGCTCTTTGTAATGTCCAAACCAATCTTCCCAACCAATATTCCAACCTTCAACCAAAACGGCATCAAAGCCATTTGCAGCAGCAAAGTCGATGTATTTTTTTACGTTAGCCGTGGTAGCTCCATGTTTGCCATTTGGTTTTGCTTTACTGTAATCCGTTTGTCCAATTCTTACTGTCGAAAAATCATCGGTATAAGCCCAAGTACTTTTTCCGGTGATCATTTCCCACCAAACACCCATATATTTCATGGGTTTTATCCAGGAGGTATCTTCGATTTTACAAGGCTCATTTAAATTGTAAATCATTTTTGTAGCTAGGATATCTCTTGCGTCATCACTCACAATAACGGTACGCCAAGGCGAAGTAATTGGTGCCTGAATATAGCCTTTATCTCCTTTAGCATCTGGCGTAAGCCACGATTCAAAAATCATGTTTTTATCATCTAAATTCAGGTGCATGCAAGAATAATCAATCAAAGCCGCTTCATTTATATTGATGTATAAACCCTCATTAGTTTTCATCATCAAAGAAGTTTGTACTCCGGTTGGAGAGAATGATGTTTGTGACACATTGCTGGTGATTGATTTCATCATTAATTCTCTGATTTCAGAAAGCTTAGAAGTAGTAAAATCATATTCCTGAGTATCATAATCGCCTGGAATCCAAAACGCCGTATGATCGCCTGTCATGGCAAATTGGGTTCTTTCTTCCTTGATAACGAAATAGGTCAAGTTCTTCTGTTCAGGAAATTCATATCTGAATCCTAAACCGTCATTGAATAATCTAAACCTGATGATGATGTGCCTATCGGTAGATTTTTGATTCAACGTCACTGCTAATTCGTTGTAATTATTTTGGATGGTTTTTACTTCGCCCCAAACAGGATTCCAACTCTCGTTGAACGCAAACGTTTTCGTCGCACTCACCACAAAATCATTCAACAGAGATTTAGGATCATTCTTTAATTCTAGACCTAATTTACTAGTCTTTATTACCTCTTTACCTTTAAATTTTAGGGAATAAACAGGCGTTCCATCCGTCTGAAGGGCGAAATTCATGCTTAATTTTCCGTTTGGAGAAAGTAATTCTTGTGCATGAGCTATAACTGCAAAGCCAATGCAGAGCGCAGTTAGCAATAGATATTTTTTCATTATAATGTGAATTTGGTTTACAAACTGAGATCAATCAAATTTAGAATAAAAATTTTGAAATACGATTTGATAATTTTTGAAATATAAAAAAGCGAAGTTCTTTATTAAAATTCCGCTTTCAAATCCTCAAATGAAAAATCTATTTTATCTTATCAAAATCATAATTATCATATTCCACAAAGTCATTAGTAGGAATGGTTAAACCTATCACTTTCCCGTTTTTTATCTTAAATATTGTGGCGTAAATACCATAACCAAAATTGCTGTATGTCATTAACCATTCACCTTTATCCATGTACTGCATTTTAGCAGTTAGGTTTTGAGTGGTTTTCATATCAACCATTAAATCTTTTCCCGAAACTTTAATGGTAATATCACCATATAATGGATGATGATAAATTCCGGCATAAGCCGATAAACCCAACTCAGGTTTCTCTTTACCAACTCTAGCTTCCTTTTCTTTTAACTTTGCCATATCCTCGGCTTTAGTTTTTTGATAATGAGGTAAAGCTGATTTACTCAAATTCTGATAAGGTTTACCTAAATAAGCATTCAGGATTTGATGTCTCAGTAACTCAAAGAAATCCTGATTATCCATATTGGTCAGAATGCTGATTCCTAGATTCAATTCTGGAACAAAACATACATTACTCACAAAGCCAAAAGCACCGCCTGTATGCCAAAATACTTGCTTACCCGTATCATCAGCTTCAAAAATACCTAAGCCATAATCTGTAAAATGGGTCTCTCCATTTTTGCGGCTAGACAATGCTGTATTTACGTCTCTTGTCATTCGAAGTACAGGCCAAGGAAGAATTTGCTTCCCTTCATATTTTCCGCTATCCAATTGAAGCATCAGCCATTTCGAAAGATCTTTTACGTTAGAAATTATACTTGCTGCAGGACCTAAATTGTCTACATTATCATAAGGAATTTCCGTGACTAAGCCTGTGAATTGGTTTGTATAAGGCTTGGAAACATTAGGTCTTTGTGACATACCGGCATGAATGGTATAGGTATTATTCATTCCTAAAGGTTTCAAAATATTATTTTCTACATATTGATTCCAAGTTTCATTGGTCACTTTCGGGATTACCTCTCCTGCCGTTAAAAAACAACTGTTACAATAACCAAAATCCTGACGAAAAGGATAAACTGGTTTTAATAACTTCATCCTGTCCATAATTTCAGAGGATGATAAATTGCTATCCCAAAAGGTAAAATCTCCTTGAAAAGTTTTTGTTCCTAATTTATGTCCCATTAAATCTTTTACAGTCAGTAATGCAGATGCGTTTTTATCATAAATACTGAAATTTGGAAAATATTTAGTGATGGGATCATTTAAAGAAAGCTTTTTTTGATAAGCCAGGTTCGCAATAGAAGTTCCAGTAAACAATTTACTGTTGCTAGCAATCATGAACAAGGTGTTTTCATCAACAGGAGCATTGGTCTTCATATCTTTTACTCCGTAACCTTTAATCATTACAGGTTTTCCATCTTTTACAATGGCAATCGCCAAACCTGGAATATCCCAGTCTTTAATTCCTGTTTTGATGTATTGATCTAAACTGTCGGTAATAAATGCAGGTTGCTGTGCAAATAATGAGGTAGCAAAAAGCGCTAGACTTAACGTATAAATTATTTTCTTCATGATGGTTTATTTTACTAGGCTAAGGTAGGGTTGATTTATTTTAATATCAACCCAAATCATTGTATTATCAGGAAATCTCTTTTGAGAATATTCTAGTTTTACAATTACTCATAATGCAAATGAAAAAATTGTAAGCTCTTAAATGAATGCAATTAGGGAGAGATATTTAATCTACGAATAAGGTGATTATTTAACTTTCGGATGCATGGAATACAACTTTTTGTAATAATTTTAAGTACTGATGGATCATATCATCATTATCTGATTTTATTAATACATATTTGCTAAAAAAATCAAAAATTGCAGTTATGAAAAAGAATATACTTATCCTGTTTTTACTAATATCACCATTCTACAAGTCCTACGCTCAAGATAGCACCAAAACTTCTAAATTCCACTTTTATGCGGGTTTAAACCTTACAACAGTGCCCACTTTAAACATTAGCGGGATTGATACCAGTTTTGTTAATTCACTTTCAATTGGACCATCATTAACGATAAGTTATCATGGGTTTTCGGTTATTTATTCTCCGAAATTTGTGACTGGTGGATCAAATTCTGGAATTTATATGCATGCCATTACTGCTGGGTACGCTCAATACGATAAACCTAATGTTGATTTTGCCTTAGAATACACGCATATGTTCTTCACTAATAATGCCTCAGTTCCGTACAGCCCATTGAACAATGAGATTTACACAGGTATTGCATTTAAAAAATTCTGGATCCGACCTGAAATTTCAGCGGGTCTTGGATTTGGGAATACAAAAGCTACTAGCACAAGTACGGCGGGTTCAGCTTATGATTTTGGATTATCAACTGGTATTGGACATTCTTTTGAGTGGGATAATGGTGGTGTAAGCTACAATGTGTTGCCATCCGTGTTACTTAATGGAGGAACCAATCAATATTTTTCATATCTTAAAATCTCCAAATATATCGGTAGTAATAAGAATTTTGGAAACTTTACAAAAAAAGGTACGGGTGCAAATAGAGGTAATGGGAAAAAGACCGTTGGAGGAACCTCAACCTCAACATCTCCTACGACGACTGGGGAAGCGTTCAGCATTAGCAATGTGGAAGTTAATCTAGAAGCTTCGGCTGAGATAGGTTCATTTACTGTTAGACCCACAGTAAGCCTTTATGTTCCTGTTGGAACGGCTGGGGGTAGTGGTATCACCACTTTCTGGCAATTAGCTTTACAATATGAATTTTAACTAATCTGGTGAAAACTTGATTTTATGTAAATCCAGTTTTCACCAGATTTTTACATTACTTTTCATTTTTTCTAAAAGGTCTTTGTAAGATGCTACCTTGCATTTCCTTGTTCAGTCATCATTTCAATTACTTTTTCCATTTGAGTGACAGCTTTATCATGATTTCCTATTTTATAGTTTAAAGCGGAGTTTTGGACCATCAAATCAGGATCATTCTGATTGTTTTTTATCGCAAAATCAATCCATTTTATTGCATCTGTCAGGTTATTGCTTTCGTTTGATTTATATAAAATCGAATTTGCATAAATCTTTAAATTATCATTGGATATTTCGTCACCATAAGCATTTAAATATTGATTTACAGCTTCACAGTATCTATCCCAATCATTTTTAAAACTATAATAAAGCGGTTTAGAAGCCATTATAATTTCCTTGCTAAAACTTTTATAAACCGGTTTTAATTTGTCATAAAGTTCGTCCCAATTAGGGTTTTGAATTACCTCTCCGGTATAACCAATCATTCCTCCTCCATAATCCGTCATAGATCCACCCTTTCTGAGGTTTGGAACAACAACTTCTTTAGTTGCAATATTATTTAGAATTTCAATTCTTCTTATTTTTCCAATTACACTATCTACTTTTTCAGGATATTTTAATAAAACAATAAGACCTTTATCAGAGCTTTTTGAAGTACAAAAGCTTATAATTTTAATATTTTCTCTAGTCAATAAATTACGCTGATTACTTAAATATTCATTGCCTATCTGATTAATAAAATCAGTTTTCCCTAGCTTTTCTGCCGATTCAAAAAGAGCGTTCATAAAAGCACTATCTCTTTTGCCTGTATCATATTTCGATTTTAATGTATAAAAGCTCCTTGCAGCAAGGTCTATTGCGTTTTCTATTTGAGATAAAAACGCTTTTGATGAAGTAGATGCCCCGATAATTTCATTGATAATTTCTCCATTCTTATTGAATATTAAAAAAGTTGGATAAGCAGAGACTGAATATTTCCTTTCTAATAATTTGATGTCTTCGTACCATGCTTTAACATTTTCATCATCGTTCTTGGTTACATTAAATTGTGCTTTGACATTGATAAAATTATGATTGAGATAATCACCTAATTCTTTATCTGGAAATATTTGTTTTTCCATCATTTTACAAGGGACACACCAAGTTGTAAAGCAATCGATAAAAATGAACTTGTTTTCGAATTTGGCTTTTGCTTTAATTTCATTCCAAGATTTGCCACTCTCGAAAATTACTCCAGAATTTTCTTGAGCAAAAGAAAAATTGATTGAGCAAGAAGCAATGAATAAAAAAATAATTAGCTTTCTCATATTTTTATAGATTGAATGCCTAATTTAACCTTTAACAAAATATTATTAAATAAATTTGATTGCAAACTGATTTAACGGTTCCTTCAAATTGCAAAACATTCTTCTTATGCCTGTAAAAACCTATGGAAGTGCTGTTTATGGTGTTGAAGCTTTAACCATTACGGTGGAAGTGAACATTACTCCTGGTCAAAAATATTTTATTGTGGGTTTGCCCGATAATGCAGTGAAAGAAAGTATGCTTCGTATTGAAAGTGCCATGACCTCAAGCGGTAACCGTATGCCACGACAAAAAATTGTAGTAAATATGGCTCCAGCTGATATTCGCAAGGAAGGATCAGCGTATGATTTAACCATAGCCACAGGTATTTTAGCAGCATCGGGACAGATTCCGGAAGAAGAAATTGGTAATTACTTAATTATGGGCGAGCTTTCTTTAGACGGCCAAATTCAAGCTTTAAGAGGGGCACTGCCAATTGCTATCCAAGCCAAAAAAGATAAATTCAAAGGTTTTATTTTACCTAAACAAAATGCTCGTGAAGCTGCCATTGTGAGCGGAATTGAAGTTTATGGTATTGAAAACATCACGGAGGTAGTTGATTTCTTTGAAAAGGGAATTAAGCCAGAGCAAACCGTTGTTGATACCAGGGATGAATTTTATCATGCTGTTAATAATTATGATGCTGATTTTGCAGATGTAAAAGGACAAGAAAACATCAAACGTTCTCTAGAAATTGCTGCCGCTGGTGGTCATAATGCCATTTTAATTGGTCCACCAGGAGCAGGGAAAACGATGCTTGCAAAACGATTACCCACTATTTTACCTCCTTTAAATTTACACGAAGCACTAGAAACTACCAAAATACATTCGGTTGCAGGAAAGCTTTCTGCTTCTGATTCCTTATTGACCAGACGACCTTTTAGATCTCCTCATCATACAGTTTCGGATGTTGCCTTAGTGGGTGGTGGAAGTAATCCACAACCTGGAGAAATTTCTTTGGCGCACAATGGGGTTTTATTTTTAGATGAATTACCCGAGTTTAAAAGAACAGTTTTAGAAGTGATGCGGCAACCATTGGAAGAACGCAGAGTGACTATAGCCAGAGCTAGAATGTCAGTGGATTATCCAGCTAGTTTTATGCTGATTGCAGCGATGAACCCTTGTCCTTGCGGTTATTATAATCATCCTGAGAAGGAATGCGTTTGTGGACCTGGTGTGGTGCAAAAATATTTAAACAGAGTAAGCGGACCGTTATTAGACCGTATTGATTTACATGTGGAGGTAACACCCGTAAATTTTGATGAGCTTTCGTCAGAGCGGAAATCAGAAAAAAGCGAAGTCATAAGAGAAAGGGTCATAAAAGCTCGTAATATTCAAAATAAAAGATTTGAAGATTTCGATGATATTTATAGTAATGCACAGATGAGTCCGCAAATGGTGAGAGACATCTGTAAAATTTCCGACGCAGGCCAAATACTCTTGAAAAAAGCGATGGAAAAATTGGGATTATCAGCCCGAGCTTATGATCGTATTTTAAAAGTTGCCAGAACCATTGCAGATTTGGCTGAAAGTGAAGAAATTGGAATTGAACATTTAGCAGAAGCCATCCATTTCAGAAGCTTGGACAGAGAAAGTTGGGCTGGATAAATAAATTTAAAATGTTTCATCTTCTTTTGTATCCGAACTAAAATACTCACATGCCTTTAAACATTTCATCTCTAATTCTTTATCCTTTTCAAGTCTAACTTTTACTCCTTTAAAAACATTTTTAAGAGAATAAAAACTTACTAATCCAATCAAATAAGATTGTCTTCCATGCGAAGAATTTAAATTGTTTACTTGCTTAGCAGTTATCTTATTTCTTGATCTAATCTGTAAAATAGCCAAAGGCTCAGAATGACTGTAGATAGAATGCATTTTATAAAAAACTCTATGTTTATTTTCATGAATATTAGCAAAAGAGTAAAGTTTCTCTGGCTTGGGCCAATTATTAAATAATGAATTCTTTTTCCATTTGAACTCATTCTCTTCTCGTCTCTTTAATTCGGCACAATCCTTAATAATTAAATTTTCAAGATTCATGATTTTCAGTATTTCCGATTCTAATTGTAATTTATGATTAACATTAATTGTTTTGTTAGACTTAGCTAACTCAGCTCTTTCTTTAAAAAATCTTATATGAAACCATCTTGCTATAAAAAGTTTCTCATTATCGCTTTTGTATCTATTTGCTACAAAATTTAACTGTAAGAAGCATTCATATAATGACCTTATTAAATCATAACAGCTAATCCAATCGAATGATGTTTGATTTAAAAGAGGTTTTAAATCACCAAAAGAATACCCATTTAATAAATGTATTATGGTTAAAAGTTTTCGATTTATTGCTGATATGTAAGGTAGAACTACTTCTTGATGCAACTCAATGGGTTTACCAGTTATTTGTATAACACCAATTTCATCTATTACTTCAAAATACTGGGCTGATAGCTTTAAAATGGAGTTTAGAATTCTCTCAGAATCATCATCTAATTCAAAATTATCTATGTTTATTATTACAAATAAAAGCTTTAATGTTGTAACTAAAATAAAACTTTATTTGTAAGGTTTGCGTTATTAAATATGACAAATTGTAAAAAAATAAAATCATGAAAAAATACCTGAAATTTTTCGCCATTAGTGCATTGACCATTTTGGTTGCTGCCTGTAACAGCAATGGTCAAACTAGCTCTACTAAACAAGCTAATCAAAAAGACAATAAAATGAATTTGACTGCGCCAAAAGGAATGGCAACAGCCGTATTTGCTGAGGGTTGTTTTTGGTGTAGCGAGCACATTTTCGAAGCGGTTGCGGGTGTCAATGATGTGATTTCTGGCTATGCTGGTGGAACAACTCTTAATCCAACTTATGAATTGGTAAATACCGAAACAACCGGTCATGCTGAATCAGTTTTAGTTTATTACGATCCAAAAGTGATTTCTTATCAAGATTTAGTGAATGTGTTTTTTGCATCACATGATCCTACAACTAGAGATCAACAAGGGCCCGATAGAGGGACCTCTTATCGTTCAATTCTTTTTTATCAAAATGCTGAAGAAAAAGAAATCGCTATGAACACCATTAAAAAATTAAGTGCTAATAAAACTTTTGAAAGACCTATAGTTACCGAATTACAACAATTAAAAGCATTTTATAAAGCTGAAGAATATCATCAGAATTATATTAATGGCGGTAAAGGAAGTGGAAACCCATATATAAATAATGTTTCATTGCCAAGGTACGAGAAATTCAAAAAAACCTATAAGGGGAAATTGAAGTCTGGATCTTAACATAAAAAAGGTTTTACCTAACCGGTAAAACCTTTTTTATGCTTTTATAAAATTGAAATTCTATTTACCGTAAGGAAAGTTTCTACTTACCTTTCTCATCATTCTTTCAACCAAATCATCAGTAGATGAGAATATGCTATCATCCATGGTTTTAAAGAATCTCCATAACAACTTTCCATCTTGTCCATTATTTAGAGTTAGTGTTACAGTCCCTGAGCCTGTTTTAGCTCCTAAACCTCCAAATAAAACAGCAGTGGCAATTCCTGCTCCTTCTGATCTAGTTTGTTCCGAATCGAACTTACCTCCTATTACTGCATCAACGCCTAAAACTTTTGAAATTTCGTCTCGGGTAAACTCATCTAACTTTTCAGTCATTCCAGCTTTTTTCAATAAAATATTGGTTTTGTCAACATCTTGAAATTCTACTGTATAGTTGTCAGCCTTCCTTAGTAGAAATGTATACATACTACTTTAAATAGAATTTGACATTGATTTTTCTTGCTCCTTATTTGCTTCGACACTAAAATTTTTAGGTTGCTTTCTATAAGTAATAGAAACGTTAAAAGGTAATATAGCAACTAATTTATGCTCTGCAGTTTTACTTTTTAAATCTGGACTTTCAAAAATTTGCTTTGCTGATTCTTGGGCGTTAGTTTTTGATGTTATACCTAGTATAACTAACAAAATAAGTAGATATTTTTTCATAATGATTAGTGGACGAAAGTAGTAAATATTTCTTGAAGGAAAATATTGGGATGATTTCTAGAAAAAATTTATAAAAAAAGAGTTAAACACCAAAAACCAGTCTTAAAAAAGAGGGCTTTTTTTATGAATTTAAACTCAGCACCCTTATATTTAGAATTCTAAACTCAATTATGGAAAATACATCATCACCCATCATCAGCATAAAAAATTTGCGAAAAAATTACGGTGAAAAGCAGGTTTTAAAAGGAGTCAATTTAGACATCTATCCGGGTCAGGTAATTGGTTATATCGGCCCAAATGGTGCTGGTAAATCTACTACCGTAAAAATTCTAACCGGTTTAATTTCAGATTATGAAGGCGAAGTTTTGATGTATGATCAAAATATACAAAATGATATTCTTTCCATTAAAGCGCAAATTGGTTATGTGCCTGAGAATGCAGAAATATATGAAGTGCTCACCCCTTTAGAGTACTTGGATTTTGTTGGGAAATTATATGGGATGGATGAGGATAAAATTGCCGAAAGAGCCATGAAATTGTTAAAAGCTTTTGGTATTGATAGCAATGCAGACCAAAGGATGGATACCTTCTCTAAAGGGATGCGCCAAAAGGTACTTTTAATTTCGGGAATTATTCATAACCCGAAAATCATCATTTTGGATGAGCCTCTTTCTGGCTTAGACGCCAATGCGGTCATCATGGTAAAAGAGTTAATCGCTCTGCTAGCTAAAGAAGGAAAAACCATTTTTTATTGTTCACATATGATGGATGTAGTAGAAAAGGTGTCTGATCGGATTCTACTGATTAACCAAGGAGAAATTGTTGCCGATGGTTCTTTTGAAGAACTGAAAGCCGGTGGTGACCAAACTTTAGAACGCATTTTCGCCAAACTTACGGGCAAAGAAGATGGCAATCAGGAAGCTAATGATGTTTTAAGCGCTTTGAATTAATCAATCATGATCAATAAATACATCATCAACTTTGTACTCTTGTTTAAATCGGTTTTTAACCGCTTTGGCGTAAATGCAGATCATCTTCGCATCATCCTTACCACTAAAATGAAAATGGATGACCGCAGACCCAATGTTTACAACCAGCAAAAGAATAAAAAGAAAAAAGAAACCAACAATTCAAGCTGGCTAACCATGTTTTTTCTTTTTATCACCGGTGGCTTTTTTACAATTATTTTAGGCACCGTTGATACACCTTATGTGGGTCATACCATTTATTTCTCAGCTTTTATGGTGATGCTGGCCATTACCTTAATCTCTGATTTTACCAGTGTATTAATTGATGTTCGCGACAATTATATCATTTTACCTCGCCCAGTTTCTGAAGCCACATTTACCGTTTCTCGAATTTTACACATCGGGATTCATACTGCAAAAATGGCTTTGGCTATTTCCCTTTCGGGGATGATTTTTTCTTTTTGGCAAGGACCAATTTCTGGTTTAATGTTTTTATTGGAAGTTTTAATCGCAACAGTACTCAGCATTTTTTTGGTAAATATCATTTATCTGATTGTTTTAAAACTCACTAGTCCACAAAAGTTTAAAGACTTTATCTCCTACTTTCAAATCATTTTTTCTGTATTAATTTTTGCAGCTTATTACACCCTTCCAAAGCTGATAGGCGCCAGTATGTTAAAGGATTTTAACATTAAAGATTATAAAATTTTAGCCGTCGTTCCGCCTATGTGGATTGCTTCTCTACATGAATTAGCAGTCAATTTTAAATCCGCAGATATTTTAACTTATATCTATGCGGTTATTGCATTGGTAAGTCCGATTCTTTCTTTACTGTTGGTCGTAAAAGTTTTAGCCCCAGGTTTCAATCAAAAATTATCCGCTATTAGCGCCAGCGGAGATGATGCCACCATTATATCCTCAGAAGGTAAAGGAGCATCCAGAGGCTTTATGAATGCGGTTGCTAAACTGGTTTCGCCAAAACCAATTGAAAACGCAGGATTCAAAATTACCTGGCTTTTATCTTCCCGTTACCGCGATTTTAAAGTAAAAGTTTATCCAGCATTTGCATATGTGCCGGTTTATTTTGTGTACTTCGGCTTTATGCAAAAGAAAGGTAGCATTGCCAATAATTGGGAAAATATGAAGGCCGGTAATATGTATATCCTAATTCTTTACCTTACCAGTTTTGTATTAACTACAGTAATTCAACATGTAAGTATGACCGAAAGATACAAGGCTTCATGGATTTATTTCTCAACGCCTTTAAAACAACCCGGAGCGCTTTTAGCAGGCATGTATAAAGCAGTTATTATTAAGTTTTATCTCCCTTATTTTATTCTAGTTTCTATTTTCAGTTTGGTGTTTTGGGGACCAAAAGTGATCAATGATCTTGTTTTAGCTTTTATGATAGGCGCCATATATGGTATTTTTGTAGCGTTATTTCAGGTGAAAGGCTTCCCTTTTTCGCAGCCTATAAATATTAAACGAGGTGGAAAAACCTTTCTCACTTTCTTCATTATTTTGATACCATTAGGCTTAGGCTTTTTACACAATTGGGCCGTAAATTATGAATGGGCAATTACCATTTCAGCTGTTATCATGACTGGCGTAGCTTGGTTAATGTTTAGCTATTACCGTAAAGAATCTTGGGAAAGTTTAGAAATGGCCGATTAATTTGGGCGTTCCCTTGTCCACTACTTAAGCTTAGCGGGGCGGGCTGTACACTCATACTGCTCAAGGCATTATCCACAAAGCCGGTATCCATTTCCATCCCTAACGCATTAATGTTTTTAAAAATGAATATCTTCGCGAAAGTTTTTTCATTAAATAATTAGATGAAGATTGAAGATTGTTTCGAAATTGGTTACATCACCAAAACCCGTGGTTTAAAAGGAGAAGTTCAAGTTTCTTTTACTTTTGATGAACCCGAGAAACTAAAAATTAAAGCAGTTTTTGTGGAAATCAACAGCAAATTAGTACCGTTTTTTGTAGCTAACTACAAAATCCCAATGCCCATGATTGGTTACTTCAATTTTGAAGATGTAGACCATATTGATAAAGCACAAGCGATTACTAAAAAGAAAATTTATCTCCTCAATAAGTTTAAACCCAAAAGAAAAAAAGATGAATTCTTATTTAGTGATTTAATTGGGTTTGCGGCAAATGATCAACATTCTGGAGATTTAGGGGAAATTTTAGAGGTACGCGAATATCCACAGCAATTTTTAGCAACTGTAAATTATAAAGGAAATGAAGTCTTAATTCCGTTAAACAAAGCTTTTATTAAAGAAATTGATATCCCCAATAAAAAAATCAATTTTGATTTACCCGATGGTTTACTGGATTTGTATTCCGAATAAATCTGCATATTTGGTGCGTTAGAGATTGAAGTGGCAGCTTTTTTGGTTTTTCAACAAAAAACTATAACGTAAAGCCCGCCCCGATAGCTATCGGGAGAACGCCTAAGAAAAATCTAAAATCGTAATTCAAAAATCATAAATTTAAAAATGCGTTTCGATATCATCACAGTTTTACCCGGCTTATTAGAAAGTCCTTTTGCACATTCTATTTTGCAAAGGGCGCAAAAGAAAGGAATAGCAGAAATACACGTTCATAATTTACGAGATTACACCAATAACAAACAGAAAAGTGTAGATGACTATCCTTATGGTGGTGGTAGCGGAATGGTGATGCAGATTGAGCCTTTTGCAAATTGTATAGCACATTTAAAAGGAGAACGGAATTACGATGAGGTTATCTTTATGACTCCTGATGGCAAGACATTGAATCAAGAAACGGCGAATGAGCTATCAGGAAAAGAAAATCTCCTGATTTTATGCGGACACTACAAGGGTATTGACCAGCGTATCCGCGATATTTATGTAACACGGGAGATTTCTGTCGGTGATTATGTTTTATCAGGAGGAGAGCTTCCTGCGGCCATTGTGGTGGATGCGGTTGTGAGGTTAATTCCTGGCGTTTTAAATGATGAAACTTCTGCTCTGTCTGATTCTTTTCAAGGAGAATTATTAGATGCTCCGGTTTACTCTCGTCCTGCAGATTGGAAAGGTTATAAAGTTCCGGATATTTTGTTGAGTGGCGACCAAGCAAAAATTGAAAATTGGCGACATGATGAAGCTTTAAAAAGAACACAAGAAAGACGCCCTGATTTATTGGAATAGCCCTTTTAAGGGCATATAATAGCTATGTTATATGCTAATAAAATTAAAGTAGCTTGGAAATTTTAAAATTCACTTTTATTTATAAAAATTAATCCCTAATATTGCACTCCGAAATTTAGGGGCGATAATCAGGTTTAAGAGTATCGTTTAAATCGCAAGAAACAATGGATTTAGTAAAATTTGTAGAAGAGCAGGCCGTAGTAAAAACAACTTTCCCTGCATTTAAGGCTGGAGATACAATAAGTGTTCACTATAAAATCCGTGAAGGAAATAAAGAGCGTATCCAGGTATATCAAGGTGTTGTTATTCAGAGAAATAGCCGTAACGCTACTGAGACTTTCACAGTTCGTAAAATGTCTAACAGTATTGGTGTTGAGCGTATTTTCCCTGTAAACTCTCCTAATATCGCTAAAATTGAAGTGAACAATGTAGGTAAAGTAAGAAGAGCTAAATTGTTCTATTTACGTGAACTTACTGGTAAAGCAGCTCGTATTAAGTCTAAAAGAGTATAATGCTTTAAAATATAAAAGAAGCCTTCCGATTTTCATCGGGAGGTTTTTTTGTTTACTAGCATTTCAAAAAATATCAATCATTAATTTTAATTTTGAGCATGAATTTAAATTTTCTAGATCAGGTGTATTGGGGCAACAGCATCAAGAGTTACCTCTTGTTTTTTGGAATTATACTACTGGCACTGATTTTCAAAAAACTATTTTCAAAAATAATCAGTAAGCTAATCTTTACTTTTTTCAAAAAGTACTCTAATGAAATTAAAGTTGACAAGTTTTTAGAGCTCCTGCTAAAACCTATAGAATTTCTGATTGGGATTATCATTTTTTACATCGCTATCAATCAATTAACTTATCCACTCAATCTGGTCATTTTTAAAAGAACGGTTGAAAAGGTTGCCTATACAATTACTATAATCGAAGTAATTGATAAGATTTTTTTAACCTTAATCATCATCTCTGGGTTCAGAATTTTATTACGAATTATAGACTTTATGTCTCACATTTTTGCCTATAAAGCCAGTTTAACAGATTCTAAAACAGATGATCAGTTGGTTCCATTTATGCGGGAACTTACCAAAATAGTGACCATTATCCTCGCTGTATTTGTAGTGATGGGTGCTGTTTTCAACATGAATGTGGCTACCATTATTGCTGGTTTGGGTATTGGAGGTTTAGCTATTGCTTTGGCTGCCCAAGATACTTTACAAAACCTTTTAGGCTCATTTACCATATTTGCTGACAAACCATTTGTAGTTGGTGATTTGGTCCATGTAGCTGATTATGACGCCGTAGTAGAAAAAGTAGGTTTTAGAAGTACCACTGTAAGAACATTGGATAAAACTTTGGTGATCATCCCGAATAAAAAGATGATTGATAGTCCCCTAGAAAATTTAACACTTAGAAACTTAAGGAGAGTAAAATTTTCTGTTGGTGTTTTATACGGTACACCAGCTACAACCATAAAAAAGATTGCTAAAGAAATTAAAGCTTATTTAGATGAGCATCATGAAACAAGCATGGATGCTATTGTTGTTTTTGATGCCTTTGGTGCTTCCTCCTTGGATATTTTGATACTTTACTATATTGAGATTGTAGATTACGATATCTACATGAAAATTAAAGAAGAAATTAATTACAAGGTAATGGAAATTGTATTGAACAATGGTGCTGATTTTGCCTTTCCTTCCAGAACATTATATCATGAATTTGGCGAGAAAGGAATTCCTTTATCTAAATCGTAAAATGAATAGAATCACCAAGAATCAATATAAAATTATCTTGATTTTTGGTGCTTAAATCTAATCAGCTGCTCATCATTCCAATATGACTTCCATTCCAATCTGGAAATAAGATATTGTCTTTATTGATATTCAAATGTCTATCAGCAACTTCACTAAATACACTTCTAAAATCGGTAGTCACTTTTAAGTCTCTACCATCTTCCAGATTTTCAATGGCCAGAGGATTAACAATTCCATGAACCATCCCGCCTTTTACATTATTTCCTAAAATAAAATTACATGATGCTCTTCCATGATCAGTTCCTCCGGTCCCATTTTGCTTAACCGTCCGTCCGAATTCGGTCATCGTCATTACGGTAACATCATCTTGTAAAGTGCCCATATCTATCCAAAATGCCATCATACATTCACTTAAATCATTCACATTACGGGCAAAAATTCCGTTTTCTGCTCCCTGATTAAAGTGCGTATCCCATCCACCAGATTCGGCGAAAGCCACTTCTAAACCTAAATCTAATTTGATGAGCTGCGCAATTTGTTTTAATGAATTCCCTAAAGCCGAGTTTGGATAGACAGAACTATTTTCAGGTTTATAACTTTTAGTATCTACTTTCTTCAGCATTTTCATGGCCTCAAAACTTTCCTTTCCTGCATCTTTTAAAAGATTGGAAGTAGTTTGATCATATAAATCCTCGAAGCTTTTTGCAGCCATATTTGCCCCAATTGGGTTGCCTTTCATTTGCAAAGCAAAATCATTCAAATTACTAATGGCAACAGAAGGATGATCTCCATAAAAAGAACGAGGTAAAGCCGATGTTAAACTCACTGCCTGAAAAGGAGTTGTAGCAGCATCATGACCTAACAAGCCCACCGCTCTGTTTAACCAACCACTCGCTGTACCCTTGTTAAATGGGGTTCCAGATTCCATATAATCTTGGGCATCAAAATGAGAACGAGTATTATTTGGTGAACCTATGCCATGCACAATAGCTAACCTTCCGTCTTTATAAACTGATTCGAAAGCTCCCATTGAGGGATGCATCCCAAATTTTCCGTCTAAATCAATTAAAGATTTTCCATTAGGATTTCTTTCAGCTGACATAAATAGAGTAGGTCTTGCTGCTTTCAGATAGGAATCAGTAAACGGCGTGACAGCCATTAAACCATCCATTGCTCCTCTTTGAAAAATACAAACTAAAGTTTTCCTTCTCTTAAATAAGCTAGGTGTTTTAATCATTTCTGCCGCCTGAACAACGAAAGTTGGAACTCCGCCTAAGCCGATTCCAAAAAGAGCTAAACCGCCCGCTTTTAAAAATCCTCTTCTTGATGTCATGATAAATATTTTAAAGTTAAACCTATCTTCTTTGAAACTCTGGTGAACCAATGATTATACCAACTACTTGCACCAACATTGTATTATCCCCAAAAGAGTAGGCTTTCTTAGTATTCATTTTATTAGCATTTGCATTTGATGGATTGCTTATCAACCTATCTGAATCTCCTTTTTCAATTGCTGTGTTAGGATTAGCTTTTTCAGCCGCTTCTCCAATCTTTTTGGCTAATTCAGGATCATTCAGCATCGGCGTAAGCCTATCTATCGATTTACTTAAATCTCTTTCTGGCATAATCATTTTACCATAAGTAATTAAAGCTGCTGTGCTACTCTCGGGTTCGTGATGATGATTCAGAGATGCTAAATCTACCCTGATACCTGGGATCTTATTTGCAGTTAAAGCAAGACCAAAATTCATTCTATTTAATAATGCTCCTGTATTTATCCAATACTGGCCTTTATCAGGAAAACCTGTTGGCGCTTGGTAATAGTACATTTTCTGACCCATTTTATCTACCCAATTATAAACTTGATAAGGCTGAGTGATAGTTGCATCTAATGCTCTTAAGGAACTTATGGCTAACTCAAATGGTGATTTTGTTTTCTCTGTTAAAGCTTCTTTACTCCAAAACTCAGGAGAGTTGACCATGGTTATTAAAACCTGTTTGATATCACCATTCTTTTCTAAGAATGTTTTTGCCATTTTATCGATTAAAGATTGTGGAGGATTATCGTTAACAAAACGAATCGCTAATTTTTTTGAGATAAATTTTGCCGTGGATGGATGATGCGCTAACATTTCTAATAAATCAACTCCTTCTTTATATCCACCATTTGCCGAGAAATGATTTCCTAAAACTGTTTTTTCGCCAGTATCATGTCGGTTTGGAACGAACATAAAATCACCTTCGTGTACAAATCCTTTTTCTGCTAATTTATCTTCACCAATTCTATCTATCACTTTTCTATAGGCAGCGCCAGGTCCATTTTCATATAAAGGATAAGATGTCCAGCCTGTTAAAACCTTAGCAGCTTGAGTGACGTCGGTTTGTGTGTATCCGCCATCAACGCCCAAAGTGTGCAACTCCATTACTTCACGAGCGTAGTTCTCATTTAATCCTTGATTCTTTTTATTTGCTTGAAATTTGCGTAGTGCTTCTTTCCTATTTGGGTCTTTGATGTTATTCATCATTGCTTCACTCATTTGAGGGTTCATTTGCTCATTGGCGCCTGAACTGCTAAAATTATCTAAGTAAAAAAGCATGGCTGGTGATTTAGCTGTAGCTAGCAATAAGTCTGAAAATTTACCTAGAGAATTTGGTCTAATTACATCTCTTTCATAAGCTGGAATATACATGGCACAATCATTTTTAGTTAAGGAAACATTGAAATGATTGAACCAAAAATCTGTTAATACTTCTTGTAATTGATTGTTAGAATAAGTTGCTCTATAAATCTTTTGGCTGATAAACTGTCTGAATAATTCTTTAGGAGGTTTAATTCCTTTAGTGCGCATATATTCTCCAAGCTTTTCGCGATAATCTTTCTTATCACTTTTATTAACAGAATCCTTATCAATATAGCCATCCTTTATAGCCATTCTTAATACCGTAGCTGATTTTGGAAAGGTTTCAGAAACTTGTGTATTTGAAAGATCAATTGCATCAAACTGAGAAAGTATTGATTTAAGAAAATCATCAGTCAAGTTAGCATTTAATTGTTGTTGAAACCATTTTTCTAATCCCATTTTAACCACTACATCAACATCTCCGGGTTTAGTCCCATAAGTAAACCGATTTAAAAGATGAGCTACAGCCTGCCTTTCTGTTAATCCACTGGCTTTGTAAGGAAATGCTATTTTCTCCTTTTCGTTCATCAAGAATGAGGAACAAAACATAAACGTTAAAGCCAATAAAACTACAGGTAGGTAAAAGAATTTTAATAAAATTTTCATATTACACTTGATTTACAACCTTATGACAATAAATAAAGTGTATGGATTAATGCCTACTTATTTATTTTGTTAGTCTAAAAAGCGGAACAAAAAACTTTTTAAATAATTCAAATACGCATGAGTAACAAAAAAGTTACAAAATAATTTTTTAACTGAGATTATTGATATTCAAGCAGTTGAGAAGCTCATTCTTCAAAATTAAGCACTCCTATTTTTAAAATTATTAACCAGAAATATTACTGTTTAAAAATGATGTGGTACAATGGTTGGTAATTCCAAATTCTGGAATTAGGTAAGCTTTTAAACTAAAAACTTTAGGCTAAAAAGTGCCATTAAACAATAAAATTAAAGATTTTTAAAATCCAAAAGCTTATTTACCTCGTTCTTGAAATGACAGATTAATAAACTAAATTAAATTTTTATGGAAAACTTAGTTAATAAGGAACAAAATTCTCTTGTAAAAGATGACGGATTTTTTTCAAAAAAATTGCAAAGAAGAAATTTCTTGCAGTATGCAGGTGTGAGCGCAGCAGGAATAGCTTTAGTAGCCGCTGGTTGTAAAAAAGACAGTTTTAATTCAGGCGTCGACTTAGGATCCGGAGACATTGGTATTTTAAATTATGCTTACGCATTAGAACAATTAGAAGCAGCATTTTATACTCAAATTATTGCCACTCCTTTCACGGGTATATCTCCAGCAGAATTAACAGCATTTACGGATATACGTGACCATGAAATTGCTCACAGAGAATTTTTAAAAGCTGCATTAGGTGCAAAAGCCATTCAAAATTTAGAAGTTAATTTTTCGGCTATTAATTTTAGTAGCAGAGATAGCGTTTTAGGAACAGCTAAAGCATTTGAAGATTTAGGTATATCTGCTTATAATGGTGCTGGATATCTAATACAAAGCGCCGATTATCTTACTCTTGCTGGAAAAATAGTTTCTGTGGAAGGAAGACATGCTGCTTATATCAGAGATTTAATTTCTAACGGTTCATTCGCTGGACCTGATGTAGTAGATGCAATGGGTTTAGATAAATCCAGAACTCCGGCAGAAGTTTTAAGCATTGCAGGAGCTTATATCAAAACTAAAATTAACGCAAGTAACTTACCTTCTTAATTAAAAAATCATGAATTTATTTAATATAATAAAAGACATAGAAACAATGGATCCGGAAATTACGGATAAATTGAACCCAAGAAGAGCCGCACTTAAAAGTTTTGGAAGTTTTGGAACAAAAGTGGCACTTTCCTCATTACCATTTGCCTTAGGATCTTTCTTTAATACTGCAAAAGCACAATCAACATCTACCGTTAATGATGTTTTAAATTTTGCATTAACTTTAGAGTATTTAGAGTCTGAATTTTACATTAAAGGTATTGCAACATCTGGATTAATTCCTGCTGGTGCTGCATTAACAGCATTAACAAAAATTAGAGATGATGAAAATGCTCATGTGGCATTTTTAAAATCTGTTTTGGGAAGTGCGGCAGTTGCAAAACCTAACTTTGATTTCACAGCAGGTGGAACTTTTAATGACGTTTTTACAAACTACGCTACTTTCTTAGCCGTAGCTCAAACTTTTGAAGATACAGGCGTTAGAGCATACAAAGGTCAGGCACCAAACTTATTAGGTAATAAAGTGGTATTAACTGCTGCTTTAAATATCCATTCTGTAGAAGCCCGTCATGCTTCCCATCTACGTCAGATGAGAAAAGCATCTGGTCAAGCACCTAACATTAAGCCTTGGATCACTGGAGCAAATGATACTGGCGTTCCACAAGTTGCTGCAAGTTTTGCTGGCGAAGATAATGTTACACAAGCTGGAGTAAATATTACTACGCTAAATGGAGTAGGTGGCAAAATATCCACTAGTGCTGCAACAGAAGCTTTTGATGAGCCTTTAACAAAACAAGCTGTTTTGAGTATTGTTGGTCCATTCATAAAATAGAATAAAGCTTTCAAATTTATATTAAAGTGTTTTCCTTTTCGGAAGCACTTTTTTTGTTTTATGAATAAGAGCCAATAGGCCTAGCATTGGACCGAAAGCCAAAACCATATAACCATATGGCTGTAGAATAAATGCTGACACCAACTGTAAACTTTGAATACTGATAATTGTGATAGTAAAGCCAATACAATTAACTATGGTAAGAGACGTTCCTCGCGTTTCTTGGGGAGCGTTCTGTGCCACCAAAGTCGAAAATAAAGGAGAATCTGCTACTACAACCATCCCCCAAAAGAAAAGAAAACTTATAAAAACAGATAGGTTAGTATATAAAAAAGCTAATGGTGAAAGTATACAGCACAACCCTGACAACGATAAGGCTAAAGTGGCAATCTTTTTAACGCCAAAACTTTGAGATAAAAATCCACCCAAAATGCAGGCTATTGAACCTGAAGCAATAATCAGAAAACTAAAAAGAGACACAGTAAAAATCTCTAGTTTATGATATTGCTGATATTGCATGAGCATCAAAGGAACAAAAGCCCAAAAAGTATACAGTTCCCACATGTGTCCAAAATAACCGAAAGCAGCCGCTTTGAAGTCCTGATTTCTAAAAGAAGTAAAAAATGATGACCATTTTAGCTTTTGACCTTGCTTTCTAAAAGGCCCATCAGGTACTAAAAGAAAAATTAACCCTCCTCCAACTAAGGCTAAAGAAGAAGTGATATAAATAACGTACTTCCAAGAGAAACTGAATGACGCACTTTTTAAAAGGTGGGGAAATGCGGTTCCTAAAACTAAAGCTCCAACCAAAAAACCCAATGATTTTCCTAATCCTTTTTCGAAATAATCTGAAGCTATTTTCATCCCTACGGGATAAATACCAGCAAGAAAAAATCCGGTTAAAAACCGAAAAAGTAATAGGGTAAAAGTTGAATCATCAGACATACTTAAACCCAAATTGCATAAGGCGGCAATTACTGCACAAATGAAAAAGACTTTTGAAGGAGAAAAGCGATCGGAAATAGTGAAAATAGCGAATACTAAAGTCCCAAATATAAAACCTAATTGAACAGCGCTTGTCAACTGGGCTAGAAAACCAGATGAAGTATCGATTCCCTTTACTAAGTCACTCAAAACGGCATTTCCTGCAAACCATAATGATGTGCAGAGAAACTGAGCAAGAACAACAATTAATAAAATTCTTTTCATCAAATTTAAGAAGCTTAAATCTATGGATTTTGATTTAAATAAGACCTTCTATCCGCTATGTTTTATCATCAATAAAAGAAAACTTACCTTTACACAATGAAATATCAGTTAGGAGAATTTGTAAGATTTGTTGACGAGAATAGAGAAGGATTTATCACTAAAATAATAAGTGATGAAATGGTTGGGGTAACTGGTGATGATGATTTTGAAATCCCAGTGATGGTGAACAATCTTACACGTGTTCATGGTCATGATAATTATAACAACAATTTAAAGGAAGATGCCTCCCAAAATTCGGTTTCAAATTTTATAGAAAAAGGAGTGTTCGTAGGTGTGATTGCAGATAAAAATAAAGGTTCAGTAGTACATTTTCATTTGATTAATGAGACATCCTATCAATTACTTACTTCTTTAAAAATGAATTTAAAGGGTGCTTTTAAAGGTGCTTTTATTGGAGAAGTTAAACCGCAATCAGAAATTAAAGTTTACTCTGCTTCTTTAGCTGAGATGGATTCATGGCCCGAATTCCATTTTCAAACTCTTTTTTATACTGCTAAAGATAAGCCTGTTATCAAACCTTTAGTATTTGATATTAAATTTAGAGCCAAGGATTTTTCAGGAAGTAAAACACAAATCCCCATTTTAAAAGAACAAGGTTGGTTGATTAGAATGGACGAACCAGAATTAGTAATTGATGCTGAAAAAATTAAAGAAAGTTTCTTTAAACCTACAGAAGAGAAAAAACAAGTTGATAAACCCGCAAAAGAGATTGATTTGCATATTGAGAAACTAAGGGACGATCATGATTTCTTAAACAAACATGAGATGTTAGAAATTCAACTAGCTCAATTTCATAAAAACTTGGAAGCAGCCATTGTTCATAAATTCGAGAAGATTGTTTTTATACATGGTGCTGGCAACGGAACTTTACAACATGAAATTCATAAGGTGGTGAGTAAACATTCGAGTGTAAAAACTTATATGGATGCTCAAAAAGAAAAATTTGGCTACGGTGCCACTGAAGTTATTTTTAAATAGAAAAAGAGATGAATTTAATCTCTGATGAACTTAATCAATATTTAACTGAGGTTTGCGAACCTGAACCTGAATTGTTAAAACGAATTGATCGGGAGACACAATTAGAGGTTCTTATGCCGAGAATGCTATCTGGGCATTTACAGGGACGGGTATTGAGTATGCTGAGTAAAATGCTGAATCCTAAACTAATTTTAGAGATTGGCACTTTTACAGGTTACGCTACTTTGTGCTTTGCCGAAGGTTTAGCCGAGGATGGGAAAATCATCACTTTAGATATTAACGAGGAATTAGAAGATCGAGTAAGAGGATATTTTGCAGCATCGGCTTTTGATGCTAAAATTGATTATCGGATTGGGAATGCCCTAGAATTAATTCCAAGTATTGAGGCTGTTTTCGATATTGTTTTTATTGACGCAGACAAGAAAAACAATAGCAATTATTACGATTTGGTGTTTGAAAAAGTGCGCAAAGGAGGTTTAATTATTGTTGACAATGTTTTATGGAGTGGTAAAGTTTTAACAAAAATTAACGACAAAGACACTTTAAATATTCATACTTTTAATGAGATGATTGCCACAGATTCGAGAGTAGAAAAATTAATATTACCTGTAAGGGATGGTTTATTTATCATCAGAAAGAAATAATACATGTCATCTTCCGTTTAATTCCGCGATAAATAAAATTCAAATTTTGATCAAAAAGTACCTTTTAGTTTTATTCCTATTTATTTCAACCGTTGCCTTTTCACAAACTGCTACTCAAAATTATATAGACGAAAACAAAGATTTAGCGGTAGAACTAATGAACACTTATCATGTACCTGCAAGCATCATTTTAGCGGTGGCCGTACACGAGTCTGGTAGTGGAACAAGTAAAATTGCTCGTTACTTAAACAATCATTTCGGGATAAAAGGACCTAATTCTAGTACCAAAATTCGTTCTGCATATAAAGGCTATGATGAGGTAAAAGACTCTTATCAGGATTTTATAAACATTCTACAAAACCGCTCTAAATTTGCTGTCTTATTTGATAAATACAACGATTACGATTATCGATCTTGGGCAAAAGGCATTCAAAGAGGCGGCTATGCAGCGAGCAGAACTTGGGCATCGCAGGTAATTGCAATTATCAACTATTACAACTTATACCTATTGGATAACAGACCTGAAGGTTACGTAGAACCTCCAACTCCGGTCGTCACTTCAACCACCTATAAAGTTAGATCTGGCGATACGCTTGGTGAAATTGCTGAAAGATATCACACTACTGTTAAAAACTTGATGAAGAAAAATCATTTAAATTCAACAGTATTGCAAATCAGACAGAAATTAAAAATCTAATGAAGAGAATATTACTTGCGCTTACGCTGATGACGATTCTTGCATCTTGCGCATCTAAAAAGAAAATTGAACAAAAAGCACAACAAAAAAGAGCGCAACATAAAGTTTATCAAAAGGAAAATAAACAGGTAGAAAAAATTGCTGATCGGAGAAGCGATGGTGATTATACCACTTATACATCAGTCGCTTATATCGACCGATTTAAAGAAATTGCCATACAAGAAATGAATAAATATGGCATTCCGGCTAGTATTACTTTGGCACAAGGTCTACTAGAATCTGGTACAGGAAATAGTGATTTAGCCAAATATGCAAACAACCATTTTGGCATTAAATGTACCAGCGATTGGAGCGGAAAAGGGTATTACAAAGACGATGACCAAAAAGATGATTGCTTTAGGGTTTACAAAAATCCTGAAGAAAGCTACAAAGATCATTCTGAATTTTTAAAACGTAAACGCTACGCAGCACTTTTCGAATTAGATAAAAATGATTATGAAGGTTGGGCTAAGGGATTAAAACAAGCTGGTTATGCTACCAATCCAAAATATCCTGATTTACTGATTAACATTATCGAGAAATATAATTTAGATCAGTATGATAGCAAAGAGGGTCGTATCGCAAAAATAAAGCGTGAAGATAGAGTTTTGGAAGATATCAACAATAGCATCCCTCAAGAAAAAAGCAAGGATAAACCCATAGATGCACCTCCAATTATCACCGGAGATAAATATGTTGTACAACAAGGTGACACACTTTATAATGTATCCAAACGTTTTGGCTTGACCGTTGATGAGTTAAAATCAATGAATAACTTAACGGACAATAACATAAAAATTGGTCAGGAATTGACCATCAAAAAATAAATTTTGAAACAAGCCCTGCTCCTATTTTTCTTATTTATATTATCATTTAAAATTTTTGCTCAGGAGCAAAAGATTGCAGGTTTAGTCTTTGATAAAGACACCAAATACCGTCTAAACAGAGTGAATATTTTAAATACCCGTACCCAAGAAGCTGTATTTAACAATACGAAAGGTGAATTTTTAATAGATGTGAAAATTGGTGATATCCTCATCAGTTATTTGGATGGTTATAAAAGAGATACGCTAAAAATTACCAATCAAACAGCGCTAGTTATTTATTTGAAACGTTTAGCTATCCCACTCCCCGAAGTCATCTTTAAAGATTCTGTACTTTCAGCAAGAGATAAATACGAGCAAACTAAAAAAGAATTTAATAAAGCGGTAAGGCTGGGGAATAATAAAGATATCTTAAACATTGGCCCCAATGGCGTAGGTTTAGGTATTGATGCGATTTGGAGTGCTTTTAGCCGCGAAGGAAGAAATGCTCGTAAGCTTATGGAAATGATGGAGCGAGATTATCAAAATGCAGTTATTGATAAAATATTTAATAAAGAACTGGTTACCCGAGTAACTGGTTTAAGAGGCGATAAACTTTTGTTATTTATGCTCAACTTTAGACCTTCTTATGCTTTTGCAGTAAAAGCAAATGAGTATGAATTGGTAAACTACATTAAGTTGGCGAATATGCGATTTAAAATCAATCCTAATTACGAAGATATCACTCGACTAAAACCTATTGAAAATTATTAACCTGGTAATTGCTGATCAACCAACCTGTAAATATCAGCCATATTACGTCCTAATCCCTTATAATCTAAACCATAACCTACCACAAAATCATTTGCAATTTCGAAACCAACAAAACTAATTTCATCAAACTGATACTCTAAGGCGTCAGGTTTTAACAATAAAGTTGCCACCTTAACAGATGCAGGTTCTTTCTGGTAAATTTTCTCTAACAAAAACTTCAAAGTTCGACCCGTATCAACAATATCTTCAACAACAATCACATCTCTTCCTTTAATGTCTATTAATAAGGGTAATTGCTCAATTAAATTCCCCGAGCTTTTTGTGTCGCCATGATACGATGCAACCTTTACAAAAGTAGTTTCACAGCCAATATGAACTTCTTTCATTAAATCGGCCATAAACATAAATGCCCCATTTAACACACCTATAAAAATAGGCACCTTATCTTCATAATCCAGATTTAATTGGATCCCCATTAATCTGAGGCGCTTTTCAATCTTATTAAATTCTATAAAAGGCTCAAAAGTTTTATCGTCGATGGTCATTTTCATGGGGTGTAATTTACAAAGCTTTTTATTTTAATTACTAATTATTTAGGCGTTTTAACAAGCCACCACTCCTACTGCTTTTAGCCATGTCCACAGGCTGGTATCTGCTACAATCCTTAACACTATATCTATTTTCGGACAGTATTAATTGATAATTTCAGGCTTATCACTATATTCAAACAATGAATTGGTTTTTACTCCTTATTGCAGGTTTTTTCGAGATGGGTTTTGCAACCTGTTTAGGTAAAGCAAAAGAATCGACAGGAAACATTGCTATTTATTGGTATGGTGGCTTTTTGCTTTGCTTAACCATCAGTATGATATTATTGGTAAAAGCTACTCAAACTTTGCCTATTGGCACTGCATACGCCGTTTGGACAGGCATTGGAGCCGTAGGAACTGTATTAATCGGTATTGTAATATTTAAGGAGCCAACTGATTTTTGGCGATTGTTCTTTATCACCACGCTCATTGTTTCAATCATCGGATTAAAATTAGCATCAAACTAAAATGGAAATAAACTGGCAAGATTTTGAAAAAGTTGAGCTAAGGGCTGGGACCGTTTTAGAAGTTTTAAATTTCCCCGAAGCTCGGAAACCTGCCTATAAAGTAAAAGTAGACTTTGGTGAATTTGGCATCCAGTGGTCTAGTGCACAGATTACCTTTCATTATCAAAAAGAAGATTTGGTTGGAAGACAAATAATTGGCGTAATAAATTTTCCAAAAAAACAGATTGGCAAATTCATGTCGGAATTTTTAGTGACGGGTTTTGCTGATGAAAATGGAAATATTGTGCTGTCTACTTTGCAGAGGAAAGTGCCTAATGGAAGTAAGATGATTTGAGTTTTTGCATTAGGGATTGATATATATACCGTCCTTGTGGATAATGCCTGAGCAGTATGAATGTAAAGCCCGCTCGAATGCCCAAATTCTTTTATTTGTTCTTTGTCCGATAACTATCGAACTTCATCCAGTTTGACAAATAAAAAAGATAAAATCTATCTTTACACTTTAGCTGATATAAATCACCAAGCATGAAATATTATTCTTTTACTGACGAACCTATTGTTTCACCGGATGAATTCTTTATGAAAGAAGCACTAAAAGAGGCTAGATTAGCCTTAGAAGCAGATGAAGTTCCGATTGGAGCAATTTTAGCGATAAATGGCAGGATTATTGGGAAAGGACATAACTTAACAGAGCGATTAAACGATGTGACAGCCCATGCCGAAATGCAGGCTTTTACCGCTGCTGCAAATTTTTTAGGTGCTAAATACTTAACAGATTGCACTTTATACGTGACGGTTGAGCCTTGTGTAATGTGTGCTGGTGCAGCATATTGGACACAAGTTAATCGGATTGTTTTTGGTGCTTATGATTTGCAAAGAGGATTTTCTCGTTTAGAGCAACCAATTTTACATCCCAAAACAGAGTGGATAGGTGGAATTTTAGAAAATGAATGCGGAACCCTAATAAAAGAGTTTTTTATCTCGAAAAGAAACAAATCTTAACATAAAAATGAACAATCTTTAAACTTGGGTAGTTACCTTAGTGAATATTAATTAATAACCTTTAAAACTATATATTATGGCTTTTGAATTACCTGCGTTACCATACGCATTAGACGCATTAGAACCGAATATTGATAAAACAACAATGGAAATTCACCATGATAAGCATCATGCTGCCTACGTTGCCAACCTAAACAAAGCTTTAGAAGGTAAAGAGGACGGTTCTTCCATTGAAGATATTTGTAAAAACATTGATAAATACCCAGTAGCTGTAAGAAATAATGGCGGTGGTCATTTCAATCATTCCTTATTTTGGAGTGTAATAGGCCCAAATGCTGGCGGAACTCCAACAGGAGAATTAGCGTCAGCAATTGATGCTGCTTTCGGTTCTTTCGATGAATTTAAAACTACATTTTCTCAGGCCGGAGCTACTCGTTTCGGATCAGGCTGGGCGTGGCTTTGTGTTAAAGATGGCAAATTAGAAGTTTGCTCTTCAGCAAATCAAGACAATCCTTTAATGCCTGGTGTTGGTTGCGGTGGAGCTCCAATTCTTGGAATGGATGTTTGGGAACATGCTTATTATTTAAAATATCAAAACAAACGCCCTGATTATATTGCAGCTTTTTTCAATGTAATTAATTGGGATGCTGTTGCTAAACGTTTTGCTGTTGCCAAATAATTCTGGCATGAAATTGAATTATATTTAAGCGGGAAGAAATTAATCTTCCCGCTTTTTATTTTTCAAACATGAAAAAGTTAACCTTATTTACTCCTATCTTACTATTAACAACTTTTTTAAGTAGCTGTTCAGCAATTGAAAGTATATTTAAAGCTGGTTATTATGTAGGTATTTTTGTAGTAATTTTTATACTTTTTATTGTAGGATTCATCTACTTTAAATTCAAAAAATAAATTCAATGCAAGCATTAGTTCTTGAAGGTATCAATCAAAAATTTCAGTTAAATGAAGTTGAAAAACCAATACTTAAAAGCGGAGAAGTTTTAGTAAAAATTAAAGCTGCTGCTCTCAACAGACGTGATTATTGGATTACTAAAGGGCAATATGCAGGCTTGAAATTTCCTATTATTCTAGGTTCAGATGGAAGTGGAATAGTAAGTGAAGTGTTTGATAAAACAGATGAACATTGGTTAAATCAGGAAGTGGTGATTAACCCTGGAAGTAATTGGGGAGAAAATTCAAACTTTCAAAGTACTGATTTCAAAATTTTGGGTTTACCGGAAGATGGAACGTTTGCTGAGTATGTTAAGGTAAAAGTTAAAAACTTGTTTCAAAAACCAAGTCATCTATCATTTCATGAAGCAGCTGCATTTCCTTTAGCTGGAATAACTGCTTATCGGGCTTTATTTACGAAGGCTCAACTTCAAAGAAGCGATAAAGTATTAATTGTTGGCGTAGGTGGTGGGGCAGCAACTTTCGCTCTTCAGTGGGCTTTAGCTTTTGGATGTAAGGTTTATGTGACGTCAAGTTCAGATAAAAAAATCAAGAATGCGATGAATTTAGGTGCTAAAGGCGGAGTAAATTATACTTCTGAAAATTGGGATCAAGAATTAAAAAATTTATCTGGCGGAATTGATGTAATTATTGACAGTGCTGTTGGTGAGGGATTTGCAAAACATTTGACCTATATTAATGCGGGTGGACGTATTGTTTTCTTTGGTGCTACTGCTGGTGATATGCCTTTATTAAATTCTAGAATAGTTTTTTGGAAACAGCTTCAAATTTTAGGAACAACTATGGGAACCGCTGAAGAATTTAAAGCCATGCATCAATTTATTACTAATCATAATATTGTTCCAATTATTGATGAGGTATTCCCATTCGAAAAAGCAAATGAAGCTATTGCTTTGATGGAGAATTCTGGTCAATTTGGTAAAATTGTTTTGAAGAGATAAAATCCATCAATAATTTAATATAAACTAAAAATCTAATTTATAATATCCTCTATTTCTGAACTAAACATACTGCATAGGCAACCACACCTTCTTCTCTACCAATAAATCCCATAGTTTCATTGGTGGTCGCTTTTATGGAAATATCATCTTCATCTAAATCCATAGCCTTAGCAATATTTATTTTCATTTCAGAAACGTGGGGATTTACTTTTGGGGCTTCCAAACAAAGCATTGCGTCTACATTGTTAATGCTGTAGCCTTTTTCCTTTAACATCTTCACACATTCGGTTAGTAGAATTAAACTACTAATTCCTCGCCATCTTTCGTCGGTATTTTTAAAATGATGACCAATATCTCTGAGGTTTGCGGCGCCCAACAAGGCATCGCAAATTGCATGAACTAAAACATCAGCATCCGAGTGTCCGAAAGCACCTTTATAATGTTCTAAATGAACGCCACCCAAAATAAAAGGATGATTACCTTTTAATTGATGAACATCAAAACCAAAGCCAACTTTTAACTTCATTAGTTAGTTTTTACCTGTGAATTGAAATTGAAAACTAAAGAGAATCTAAGTGTATTAGCCAAAGGTGATTTTTGTTGATTTGCTAATAAATAAGAAAGATCAATGTTAACAATATTGTATTTCAAACCTAAACCTAATGTTAAATATTGACGATTTCCTTTGTTTGGATTTTCATAAAAATACCCTGTTCTAACCGCGAAAAGATTATTATACCAGTATTCTAAGCCTGTTGAAATGCTAACCTCTTGGATTTCTTCTGAAAAACCGCCTGGAGCATCAGAAAAAGAACCAAAAATCCCAGCTGGGACAGAACGATTTGGGTCTTTACCTGCAATAATTCTTCCTTTATTATCATATATTGGAGGTGTTGGAACTAATAATTTATTCAAATCTAAAGCAATGGTGAAGTCATTAAAACCGTCTAAATGAAACGTTGAAGCACCACCTAAACGCATATTTGTGGGTATAAAATATTTTGGGCTACCATCAGAATAGCTCATTTTAGTACCGATATTAGAAATATCCAAGCCAAAAGCCAAAGTCGCTGGACTTCCGAAAAAATCTTTATCTTCTTGATAAAAAGCTGAAATATCTGCTGCAACAGCGGTACCTGGTTTATTCTGACTGCCATCAATTACACCTGAAGAAAGATTAGAATAAATAAACCTTAAAGCTGTACCTAATGAAAAATTCTCACCAAAGCTTCTGGCAAATGAGCCGTCAACCGATAATTCGTTTGGGCTATAAGTTCCTAAATTTGTTTGATTAGCATCAACTAACTGAATTTGTCCTAAAGAAAAATATCTTAAAGAACCTCCAATCACATTTCTATCATCTAAACGATAAAAACCATTAATATAAGACAAACTGATATCAGGAACTAGTTTTTGCAACCATGGGCTGTAAGAAAGTGAAAAACCATACTGGCTTTTTAAGAAAGCTAGTTTTGCTGGATTCCAATAAGTAGCATTTACATCTGGTGAGGTTGCAACGCCTGCATCTCCCGCCGCTCCTGCTCTAGCATCAGGTGTAATTAACAAAAATGGAACTGCGGTTGTAATGGTATTTCCGTTTCTACCATCAGTTGTAGTACCGCCATTTGTTTGAGCATGAGAGTTCAATAATCCCAAAAAAACAAGTGAGGCAGAGAGAGCGCAAAATTTGAATTTCATACTGTAAATCTAAAAATTTCAAGGGATTAAGTGCGGTTAAAGTAAAACAAGTTTTTCTATCTTTTGAAAAGAATCACCCGACAAGTTAGAACGTACTTTTAGCTCATAAATATATACACCACGACCAATTTTTTCGCCAAAGTTATCCTTCCCATCCCAAAAAATATCTGTAACCCTATTTCCTGGCGAATTTATTAACTGATTGATGGTTTTTATCAACTTCCCAGATACTGTTCTAATATTAATTTGGACTTCTAAGTCTTCATTTGGATGATTATGCTCGAACTGAAAACTTGTTTTTGTCGTGAATGGATTTGGATAATTAAGTACATGAGCCAATTTCAATTTCTCGTTGGTTTTAACCTCAAAAGTGATAATTTGTTCTGATGAATTATTAAAAACATCCCATGCTTTCACCTTCAATGAGTAAAAACCCGGAGATAAAGCGGTTATGGGATAACTAATCGTCCCTTCCTGATAAGAATCAACTTTAGCCTGATAATATTGATTTAATATAATGCTTTTATCTTGCTGATTTAAAGAGCTTAGGGTAAATACAATATCATGACCAATTCCTATTCCAGACGTATTAATTCCACTTGCATCCTTTAAATTTATTAAAAGAATTGGTGTTGTATTGGTAATCCCTCCGCTTACAAAATTCTTATCGTTTAAATAGGTATGTATTTCTGGCCCTATTTTATCATTATTTAAATCAGAAGAAATATCACCTACATTTATATCAGTGAAGCTTCCACTTGCGTCTATCAATGAATTGTCGGCATAGAGGCTAATTTTACCTTTCCCAACTTGAAAATTGATGTCTTTGGGCACAATAAAATCAAAACTAAAATCCCCATTCTTCACAGTTGCCTTTCCTTTATAAAGAATATTCTTCTGAAGTTTAAAACTCTGAGCGTAACTTCCATTGACCTGTTTATCCTGCCCTAAGGTGGTAATAAGAGTAGGTTTATCGTAAATCAAAGGATATACAAAACCATTGAAATTGGTCATTTTGTTCCCATTAGAATCATTAATGATCCCTCCTAACTTAACTTTAGCGCCAGCTTTTAAAGTATCTTGAATAGTTGATTGATGGTTATTGACACTCGTTAATTGAACATTGTTTACAGGAGTTGGAAACAAAGTGCTTGGATCTCCTAAAAGAGTAAAGTTTCTAGAATTAATATTTAAACCTCCAATATTATTATTCTTCGCTGCTTTAAAAACATCACCAAAACTTACCCTTTTATTGTATAATGTTGGACTAAACATGGCTCTCAAAAAGCTTTGATTAAGGTCGAAATTATAAGAAGCAAAAACAATGCGTGTAGTAGAAAACAAGGCTGGCACACCGCCGCTTTTTTTCAATAAAGTAAGCTCACCCGCTGATGTAATTTCCGGATCATCCCACCTACTAAAAGAGCAAGTTGCCGTAAAAATAATCGGCAATTTATTGCTGTTATTCCAGCTATCAATATCATTTAAGGTCAATACTCTTTCTTCGGCCCAGCCGCTTTCTCCACCATGTCCTGTATAATTTATGAGAAGGGCTCCATTATTAAATTTCTGATTTAAGGCTTCTTCTACTTCTGGATATCTATTTCCACCAGCTACACTTTGCTGTTGATAGGCATCGAAATAAATTTTATCAATATCAGGAACTGAACTTCTTTGGTTGATAACGGCTGCATTAGCCTCTGCTTGGTTAAGGTGAAGATTATTGTCTTCATCATCTGCAACAATTACAAATTGATTACGCCATTCACCCAAACTTTTAGTGGATGAATAAGCTATTAACTTGTCAACAACATTTCTCGCTTCATCTAAAGATTTCACTGGAATTCTCCCCACAGCAACATCTAACAAACCTGGATTTGTTACATAATCTTCAGGGAAAGCTCCTTCATTATCATCTAATAATGCGTAGTAATCGTCCGAAGTATAGCTTTGAGTTGGCGACAAAGAGTTTTCTGACTGATAGGTTACTACAAAATTATTATCCTTGAATTTAATCATCCGATTATCGAAAGAGCCTGTCCCAAATAGTAATAAATATTTAGGCATTAAATTAAGATTTGATCCTGCCCTATCATAAAACATTTTAACAAAATCTCTGATGGCAGTTGCATCTCTTGTTCCGGATGAAAATTCGTTAAAAATCTGTTCAGGTGTGACTAATTGATAACTTAAATTCTGCTCAGATTTCCTGAAATCAGCTAATCTTTTTGATTCTGAAAACCATTTTGGAGCTGATACAATGATCATATCGGCTTGAGCCAATGCGTGTAAATTTTGATTTTGAATTTTACCAATCGCCGTGGGAGTTTTAAAAATAGTCCCAAAAACCACGAACTCTTTTAGGTTTGGTGTAGCAGTCGTAAAACTTGCATCACTCCCCAATAATATTAATGTTTGTTGAAGCGGTTGTAAAGGATTAGTAATGTCCCAAACCTGAGTTGAAGCATTTGCATTAACTAAATTAAAGCTACTTAGTTGGCTTGCGCCAACACTTTCTTTATCACGAAAAGTCAAAAAACTACCGGCATCAATTTTCCTCCTGCAATTCAGTTCCAAATAATCTAACCATGTATTTGATGATGAATTTGGCTTATTATAAGTTATACTTACGCTGATGCTATTTCCAGAAATACCATTTAATGACGTCACATTTGAAACAGGTCTGGCAAAATCAGTTTCAAAAGTAAGTGGCAAAGCTGCTGCGGTTAAACTATACAATGTTTGGTTGTTAAGTTTAACACTTACTGATGAATTTACATTTGATCTTAAAGCCATAGCGGTTTTTAAAAAAACCGGAGATGCCCCATCTAATGCCAGAGTATTAAAATCAAAATTCCTAGTTGGGTTGAATTCAAAATCTTCTCCGTACCAATTTCTGCCTGACTTAATACTAGAGGTTATTAAAGTATAAGCATCATTCTCATATAGTTGATGATCATCAAAAAAATTTGTTATATAATTTGGTGCTTGTGAAGTTGTATTTATAGTATTTATTCTTTTCCCTGCAAAATTATCCACATTTATAAAATAGTAAGAGCTATCGCTATAAACGTTTCTTTCATGCTCAAAAGAATTACTACTATTCAATTTCCAATTGATATTACCTTGTGCATATAAAAGGACATAATCAGCAGCATCAAATTTTCCGTCCTCCTCACCAATAACTTTTATCGCATTTTCTTGCAAATCATCATTTCTTGACTGCGAATTACTTTGAGGAAGCATGACTCCACCATTTCCGTATATTTTGATATTTCTTGGATTAATTTGATTTACATCGATGCCTAAATTCTTAATAAAATCATAGCTAAGTTTATAAATACCCTCGTCTTTAACAGCAATTTTATACCAATTTCCTGTAGCAAGGACTGAGTTTGATTTATAAGCCCTAAGCGTGGTATTTAAATGCGCATTTTCTTTGATTGCATTTATTTCAATGCTAAATTCATCAATTTTTTTTATACTAGATGACTCCTTTATTATTGGTAAAAATTGGATAAGCAGGAAAGGTTTCTTATCCTCATATACTGTAGAATAACTTAACTGAATATCAGATTTAATTTTTTGAAAATCATTATCGGTAGCGCTTAAATAGGCGTTAGAAAGCTTTTGAATATTTACTCTTACTTCATTTTTAGAATTGTTAACAGGAATTTTTAAATAAACTAAAGGTAATTCACCAAAATTTTCAGGATTAAATCTAGGAAAAATCTGAGATGGATTTAAAGCAAGGTTTAAATTCGTTTTAATTGAATCAGAAACCCAATTGATGGTTTCGGAGGAGGGGTAAATTTGGCAAATAGCATTAAAAGATAATCCGAATGAAAAGATTAAAATGATAAGAAGCTTATTTACAATACTTTTCAACCTAAAATAAATTTTTATCTTTATTGTAACTATTATACTAAACGTTCGTTTGACTATATAAAAAAACCGAATCGCTAAAGAATATGGCACAATTTAAATTAATCACTTTGATTAATCATAATTTATTATTTTTAGCTTTGAAAACACAATAAAGCACATGAGAAAATTTACACTTCTTATCCTTGCAGCATTTACGGGCTTAACATTCATTAAAGCCTCATGTAGCAAAAAATCATCGCAAGTTTCCTCTAAAACCGGAGCAGCGTATAATGCCAAAAGACCGGGTTCATTACAGGTTTCAAATAAAATAAAACCTACTCCAGGTCCTGGATTAGTACATATTGAAGGCGGTACTTTTGTAATGGGAGGTTCTAATATTGATGATATTGGATTTGATTATGCAGCACCAAAACGTAGAGTAACTGTTGCTACTTTTTATATGGATGAAACCGAAGTAGCAAATATAGACTGGTTAGAGTACTTAAATTGGATAAAAGAAGTACCACAAGACCCAAGATGGTACTATGAAGCTTTGCCAGATACATTGGTTTGGAGAAGCCCATTAGCTTATAATGAACCTTATGTTAACAATTATCTAAGACACCCAGCTTATCAAGACTATCCTGTTGTAGGGGTAACTTGGGAACAGGCTGTAGCTTATTGTGATTGGAGAACCAATATTGTTAATGAAACAAAATTGCGCAATAATGGTATTTTAAGTGACTGGAAAACTTATGCAGCGGCAAAAAACGGAACCCCAACTAAGGGTAGCGGTGCTGCTGGTGCTGCGGCAAAAGGCAATTCGGCTGCTACAGTAAGTACCGAACCTTTTGATTTGGATCTTTATTTAAATGGTCAATATAATGATAAGGGAAAGAAAGCTCCTAAAGATTTAAATCCAAAATCAGCTACAGGCACCCCTGCTGCTGGAGGCAAGCCCTCTGCATCGGAAAAAAATCCTGCGAGATTCGCAAGATTAGAAGATGGAGTTTTCACACCCGGAAGATATAGACTACCTACAGAAGCAGAGTGGGAATATGCCGCTTTAGCATTAATTGGAACTGCAAATAACAACATTGTAAATAATAGTAAAGTTTATCCTTGGTATGGATTAGGCATTAGGTCTCCGAAGAAAAAAACAAGAGGCTTAATTTATGCTAACTTTAAAAGAGGAGCTGGTGATAACATGGGAGTTGCAGGTTATTTAAATGATGCAGCTGACATTACAGCCCCAGTAAGAGCGTATATGCCTAATGATTTCGGTTTATATAATATGGCTGGAAACGCCAGCGAATGGGTATTAGATACCTATCGTAAGGCTTCATTTGATCAGGTTGAAGATTTTAGTCCTTTTAGAGGTAACGAATATGAGAACAAGGAATATGATGATGCTGGCAAAATTCAGACCATTGGTAAAACAAATGTTCCAATAAAAAATCCTGCAAAATCTGGAAAGAAAGATCCTTATAGCCAGCATGCCAATAAATATCCTAGTGACTCCAAAGTAAGTCCTTCAACACCTGATCCTATTCCAGATGATATGCCGAAATTGGTTGAAACCTTCACTGCAGATCAAAGAGGTGCATCAGATCCTCAAAATTTAGACTTATACGGTAAAATCACTTTGGTAAATGATAGAGCAAAAGTTTATAAAGGCGGTTCTTGGAATGATAGAGCCTATTGGCTAAATCCTGGTACTAGAAGATTCCTAGATCAAGGTGAAGCAAGTTCTGAAATTGGTTTTAGATGTGCTATGAGTAGTGTAGGTGATCCACAAATCAACCCTAAAGAAACTCCACAATTTAAAAAACCAAAATCCAGAGTTGGATTTAAAAAGTAATATCCTTAAGAAAATTACTAAGCCCTCTTTTTATCACGGAGGGCTTTTTTATGACCCAAATTGTCACACTCATTTAAAAAAAATTACTCTTATCCTTTAAATAACTACTTTAGGAGATTATAATTTAAAATCACTTATAAACATGAGTAATGTAAATATTAAAAGACTTGCTGCGGAGTTAAATCTTTCTATATCTACAGTTTCAAGGGCGTTACAAAACAGTTCGGAAATAGGTCAAAAAACCAAAGAACGTGTAGTTGCTTTGGCCAAAAAGCTGAACTATCAACCTAACCATTATGCTGCGGGCTTAAGGAGGAAACAGAGCAACACAATTGCTGTGGTAGTCCCAGAGGTAGCTGACAATTTTTTCTCTTTAGTTATTGATGGGATTGATAAAGTGGCCCAAACCAAAGGCTATCATGTACTAATATTTTTAACTCGAGATGATTACAATAAAGAAGTAGGGTTTATACGACATATCCAAAGTGGAAGGGTTGATGGTGTACTAATATCTGTATCTAGCGAAAGTAAAGACAATGAGCATCTGCATGAACTAAATAAAAAAAGTATTCCTGTTGTATTTTTTGACCGAGTTTTTGAAGATATTCCAACTGCAAAAATCACTACTGACGATTATAAAGCATCCTATAAAGCAACTAAACAATTAATTGATAGCGGATGTAAAAAAATTGCTTGTTTGGCAATTCCAGAGACATTACTTATTTCTAGGAAAAGAGTACAAGGTTATATGGATGCCTTAGAAGATAATGGGTTGATAGTTGACACCGATTTAGTCATACATTTTGATACCAATGATGAAACCATTATTTACCCAATTATTCGTGATTTTATAGATAAAAATAGACCTGATGGTTTATTTTCATCCATCGAAAAACTAGCACTTTTAACTTATCAAAGTTGTGCTAGTTTGAAAATTAATATCCCAAACGACTTAAAAATAATTAGTTTTTCGAGTTTAAAAATCGCTCCATTACTTCAACCCCCGTTAAGCACAATTACACAACCTGCATTTGATATGGGAAAGGCTGCCGCTGAGATCCTTTTTAAAGCCTTAGAAGATGGGAAAAGTGACCTTAAGGACGATCATATTGAAATGGAATCAGAAATCGTAATTCGTGAATCATCGCGTGATATAAATAATTAAAATACAAAGCCGTTACAATGAACTGGCTTTGTATTTTAATTTTCTAATTCCTAAAATATATACTTTGTACTCAAGAAATTGGAGGTGTCTTTACTTATGATTTCATTAATCAATTTTTTATTGTGATCATTCAATTTAGTAGCAACTAAAGACCTTATAGAAAAAGAACGCAATGCATCTACTACAGAAAGTGTGCCTTCCGCACTATCTTTCCTACCAGTAAAAGGAAAAACATCCGGTCCTCTTTGACATTGTGAATTAATATTTACTCTGCTCACTTGATTAATTAATTGATCAATTAAAGCTGCAATCTCATCTGCATTATTACTAAAAATACTTACCTGCTGTCCATGGGTAGATTCTATTAAATAATTAATAGGCTCTTCTAAAGTGACGTAAGGAACAATCGGTATAACCGGCCCAAATTGTTCTTCTTTATACAATTTCATACTATTATTCACAGGATAAACGACTGCCGGATAAACAAAAGATTCGAAACTTTCTCCACCAAAATTATTCATCACTTTAGCGCCATGAGCAATAGCATCATCAATGCATTCTTTCAAATAAACAGGTTTCTGAGGTTCGGGAAGTGGTGTTAAAGTAACTCCTTTTTCCCAAGGCATTCCAAATTTTAGCTTTTCTATGGCTATGTTTAATTGTTTAATAAATTCTACAGCGATGCTTTGATGAACAAAAATAATTTTTAAAGCAGTACATCTTTGTCCATTAAAAGAAAGCGACCCTAAAACAACTTCTTCTACAGCTAATTTTAAATCGGCTTTAGCAGTTATGATAGCAGCATTTTTGGCATCTAAACCCAAAATAGCTCTTAATCTGTTTACTTTTGGATGTAGCTTTTTCAACTCATTTGCTACCTTGCTAGAACCAATAAGGGTTAAGACATTGATGTTACCCGTTTTCATTAAAGGCGGAATAATGGTATTCCCTCTACCATAAATAGTATTTACTACACCCGCCGGAAAAGACTCCTTAAACGCTTCCAATAATGGGTAATGCAATAAAGTACCATGTTTTGGTGGTTTAAATAAAATAGTATTCCCCATAATTAATGCAGGAATTAAGGTTGTAAATGTTTCGTTTAAAGGATAGTTAAAAGGCCCCATACACAATACTACACCAAGCGGGGAGCGACGAATTTGCGCAACAATATTTTGAACAATTTCAAATCTAGATGATTGGCGATCAATATCCTTTAAAGCATCTATCGTTGCATAAATATACTCTACCGTCCTATCAAACTCCTTCACAGAATCTGCAAAGGATTTTCCGATTTCCCACATGAGTAGCTTAACCACTACGTCTTTTTGAGCAATCATTTTATGCGTAAAATGCTCCACACAATTTATTCTATCTTGAACAGAAAGTGCAGGCCATTTACCTCTTCCATTATCATATGCAGCTACAGCAGCATCCAAAGATTCCATGGCTTCCTTTTCCGTACATATCGGATAAGTTCCTATTACCTTGCGGTGATATCCATCTTTAGTTTTTATGCAAATTGGAGAATATACCGTATGACTAGGACCATCCCAAGAAAGCATCTTACCATTTGAAAGATATTCTTTCTGATTAAGCTCTTGAGCTAAATTATACTCATCTGGAATTTCTTGTTCAGTAACAAAAATTGCTTTAATTTTTTCTTTCATTTTAAGCGGTTTATCTAACCGAAACAAAAAAAGGAGAGCAAGAGTTTGCCTAAATCAGATATTAAAATGAATTTATTTTAATACCTGATTTATCGCTTTGCTTATTAAGCAAAAAAAAGGAAGCTTCATGAAGAAACTTCCTTTATAAATTTAATAAACTGAATTTATAAAGTTGTGATAGGTTTATAAACAGGTACTAAGCTTTTCATCACTACCCATCCAATAAGGTAACAAACTGCCCATACAGAAAATATAATAAAATATCCTGCTTCTATACCCTTAAATCCCATGAATACCATTTCTGTGTTTTTGCTATAGTCAAACAATAAACCAGATCCTTTATTAATAAAAGTAGAGCCAACACCGCCTGCCAGGCCACCAATACCTGTGATTGTGGCAATAGCTTTCTTAGGAAACATGTCTCCAACAGTAGTAAAAATATTTGCTGACCACGCTTGATGGGCTGCTCCTGCAGTACCTATAATGATACCCGGAAGTAAATAAGTAATATGCCGTAATGGTTGCGCAATCAATGCTAATAATGGGGAAAAGCAAAAATTAGCATGGCTCTCATCCTGCCCTCATAAGGGTTCATCCCTTTTTTCTCAACAAAGTAAGTGGGTAACCATCCTCCAATAATAGAAAGTAGCATAATACCATATAATACAAAAAGTGGAAAAGCTGCTTGGGTAGAATCCATACCGTAAACAGTGCTTAAATAAGCTGGAGTCCAAAATAAGAAAAACCACCAAACCCCATCAGTCATAAACTTGCCAAAAGCAAAAGCTCACGTTTGCTTATATTTAAAACAATCTATGAAAGACACCTTATCAGTAGTTTCAGGAACATAATCTATAATTTTACTGTCAGCAATAATATCTTATTGAATATATTCTAATTCCGCTAGGTTAACTTTAGCATGCTTTTCTGGCTTTTCGTACATAAACTTCCAAAAACCCATCCACACAAATCCTAAAGCACCAATGATAATAAATGCCATTTCCCAACCATAAGCTTTGGCAATGAACGGTACTGAAATTGGAGCTGCTAGGAAAGCTTCACAAGTTATCTACGACAGAGCAGATGTATCAATTGCTGATGTTGATGCTTCTGAATTTGACAGGGATGCCATTTTTGAAGGTGCTGATTGGTTCCACACTACAGGTTTCACTCCAGCTTTAAGTGATAAAGCTGCGGTTTTAATTTTAGCTGCTTTAAAAGCTGCAAAAGCTAAAGGAATTACCCCCAGCATCGATTTAAATTACCGTAAGAAATTATGGAGTAAAGAAAAAGCTCAAAAAGTAATGACTGAGCTTTGCCAATACGTGGATGTTTGTATTGGTAATGAGGAGGATGCTGAAACTAGTTTAGGTTTTGTAAGCAAAGGAACTGATGTAACCAAAGGAGAGTTAAATTTGGATGGTTTCAAAGATGTTTGCAAGCAAATGAAAGAGAAGTTAAATTTCAAATATATTGCGCCAACATTAAGAGAAAGCTTCAGTGCTTCTGACAACGGATGGAGCGCATTGGTTTATGATGGAACAAATTTTCACCACACCAAAGAATATAAAGTACGTATTGTCGACCGTGTAGGAAGTGGAGATTCTTTTGTAAGTGGATTTATATACGGTTTAGTAGTTGGTAAATCAATGGCGAATGCCGCTGAGTTTGGGGTTGCTGCTTCTGCATTGACACATTATCCCGGGTGATTTAAACCACGCTACATTATCTGATGTGGAAGGATTAATTAGTGGAGATGGTTCTGGTAGAGTTCAGAGATAATTTTTTAAGAGTCCTTGGACGATGGTAGATAGTTCATGGGCTTGTAGAATTTGATAGAAATAATAAGAGCGTTTTCCCGATAGCTATCGGGACACGCTCTCCACTTATACTGCTCAAGGCATTAGGCACAAGGCCGGTATCCGCTGCTATCGTTAACGCGAAAAAAGTCTATGGCCAATAATGATTTAATGGACTTTTTAGGTATTTTAGATAAACTTTTTTAGAAAACTAGATTTGGTAATCAATCAATGTCTAATGAACTAAATTACCACAACGCAAATACCTAACCACCAAGCCAACTAACAAACTACAACATGATCATAGATACACTAGCAAACGCCGATAAATACACTTCACTTCATCCACTTTTTGCGAAGGCTTTTGAATACATCAGATCCACAGATTTAGATGCAATGGAAGATGGGAAATATGAAATTTCTGAAGGATTAAAATCCATTGTTGCTACAAAAATCGGAATGACAGCGCAAGAATCTGAAGCAAAATTCGAATGTCACAACAACAACATCGATATTCAAATCTGCATTAAAGGAAATGAAACTTTCGGCTGGAAATCAAGAAATTACTGTACCAAACAAAAAGGCGACTACGATACAGAAAAAGACGTTTTGTTTTTTAAGGATGAACCTTCCATGCACTTTACTTTAAATAGTGGAGAATTTGTGATTTTTTATCCAGAAGATGTCCACGCTCCAATGATTGGTGAAGACGAAATCAAGAAAATGGTGATAAAGGTTAAAAAATAAGCTCAATTTCAATTGATTTATAAAGGTTTAGGGTAATCTCTAAACCTTTTTTTATGACAAGAAAACAAAAAATTATTACAACAAAAACTATATTTTCGCCTTCATTATATGATGCGTTTAATTGTACTTTTCATTTTATCCTTTACTATTCTTAGCGCTTGCCAAAGTTCATCTCCTAAGAATGATCCTGAAAAAAGAATGTTTCAGTTTGAGCCTATCAAAGGCATCAAATATTATGAAGTGCGGAGAGCTTTTGAAAACGGAATTGCTTTTAATGATTTGGGCTTTCAGCAAGAACCAGAATGGGCAGTTAGATTTTTATCAGATTCTACTGTTCAGGTTTATAGTCCCTCATTAAATAAAATGATTGATTGCGATTTGATTTATAGTCATGATGCCGTATATAACTTTGCTCGAGAGTGGTTTAGAGTCAAGGAATTAAGTACAGACAGTTTAATCCTTCAACGTTTAGAAGTGAATGGAAAAGTGATTGCCCACGATATCAGATCGGACGTTTATATGACTTTTTACTCTGAAAATTATCTTCAAAAAATCAATAAACCTGTTGAAGAATTACGTAAGGCTAGAAGCGTTGATTCTTTATATGTGAGAGATAAATCTGCCTCAGCAAATGCTCATCCAATGGATAGTAGTTATTTTTTCGCTGCTAGAAATCCAGTAGAATTTAAAACCAAAAGTAAAATTATTCAAATTGAAAAAGTTTCTACTGTAGATAAATTACAAAATCACTCTCGGTCTTTTGACTATTTGTACCCCGAATATAAAGTCGTAATCTCCCCTGCTTATAAACAATTTGCCTATACCATATCTGCAGTTGTTGATACCACTGGACATTTGACAGTTTACAAATTTAACGCGATTGATGAGTACAAAGAAAATCGAAGAAAAGTATTGCAGGGCATATTGGATATTTATATATCTAACTTATGTAAAGTAAAACCCGGAAGCACTTTAGGGATTAAACACAGCTCTTTAATTGTACTGGACTTAATAGGAAAACCTTAACCATTTTCTATTTCAGAAGCAAATGTATTCGCTTTTTTGGCCAGTTCACTAGAAACATCTTTTGCTCTTGAAACGACATCAGATGATATTTCGCCTGCTCTTTTTACTAAATTTCCGCCATGCTTTTCAGCATTTAATTTAGTCTTATCAGCAAAATCCTTAACTGAATCAATTACATCACTTAACTCTTGTTTCCCATTTTCGCTAGTCATAAAATAGTATACTGCTGCACCTGCCGCAACACCTAAAATTACTCCCAATGCTATTTTTGATTTTGTTTTGTTTTTCATTTTATTTGAATTTTTATTTCAATATCTAAAGCCAATACCTTGCCAAAATAAAATCAACTATCAAAATAAAATAATAATTTACTTAAGCCAAAGCCTGTTGGATATGCGTAAAATGATGTTTACAGTGCCAACTATAAGTGGCTAAAGTGAGTTTCAAATCAAAACTTTTTTGATGCTCAGGGTGGAAATACGTTCTATTGTAATCTTGGGGACTCATCCCATGTAAAAGAAAAATCCAGTGTTGGTGAATACCATCAATCATATTCAAAGAAAAATCTATTGGCAACTCATAGTCTCCCAATTTTGCAAAAGCAGCTTCATTATAAGGTTTTATAGTTGGGTTTTCTTCTGTTAGTGTCCATTTAAATCTTAACAACGCATTCATATGGCTATCAGCACAATGGTGAATAACTTGTTTTATTGTCCAACCATCAGGTCGGTAAGGAGTGGCTAACGCTTCGGAATTCAAGTTTTCAACTTTTTGTCTTAACAATTTTGGGAATTGTCTAATCGTATCTATAAAATCTTCTATTTCTACTAAAGTGTAGTCATCCGCAAGTGCAAACCTACCAATCGGATATTTTAATTTTTCTAAATTATTTTCCATATTTCTTTAAGCCATTACGGACACCATTTTTAAAGCATGACTACCCAAATTTCTATCCCCATGTAATTGAAAATATTGACCTGCCTCTTCTATATTAATCCCTTTAGAAAATAACAACCATGCAATTTGCTGATCAATATAAACCAACGCATTTGGATCTTCTACTTCACTATTAATAAAACTCCAAAAGCTTTTTTCTTTAATAATAGCCCAAGAATTTCCTGCCTCACCTACCACCTCCACCTTTACAATGGTACCCATTGGTGCCTTAATTTTTAAATAAGTGTAGGGAAGTGCTTGTATTGCGGTTTGTAAATAAGGAGAATAAAACTCGGGAGTTAACAACTTTTGGTCATTGACTGCGTATCTGATTTGCTGTTGATGCAACCATCTCTCTGTGTATTCGCGGGCAATATCAAACCAATTTTCAGAATGTTCTTTACCAGCCCAACGAACTGGAAAAATAGCCATTTCGAAAGGATCTAAATCAGCAAGATAATCTAAAAGTTCGTTTTGGTATTTTTCAATCATCTCGATAATGATAGTCGGGCTAAGTCTTTTCATAGCTGAAACCCAGTCAGCGTTTAAACCATTTAAAAAACCAACCATTTCTTCAGAAGTTGCAAATTGTTTATTCTTTAAAAAAGAATATCCATCTCTTCCTAGAGATAAACGCCTGAGATTAGTATCCAATAAGTGTACTGTAACATCTTTTACTGTCCACTGAGAGCAAACTGTTTTTCTTTCCCAATCATGAGGCTTGAGACCTTTGAGCAAATCTATTAATGCTTTGTTTAGAGAGGGAAATATGGGAATTACATCAATCATAAGAAGAGAAGTAATATTACTCTTTCGAGGATAGATTTTATTATTTATTTGACTAAAAATACATGATTTTTTCAAAAAAACACTACTTATTGATTTATTTTTACACTATTAAAACCATAAAAATATAGTTTCATAAAATTTTTTCTGTTCGGATTACGTTAATTTAGCCATATGATAAAAAAACATTTGTGGATTATCTTGTTGATCCTTTCTATAAACACTTATGCACAATATAAGCCTGATGTAATTGTCTTTGGTGGTTCTGTCGTTGGAGCTTCAACAGCCATTCAGGCTGCCCGAAGTGGTGTTAAAACTTTATTGATATTACCCGACGAAACCTTATTGAGTAACCCTACATTATCTTTAAAGGTTCCTGCCTTTGATTTAGGATTATGGAAAGAATGGAAAGAAGCTTATAAATTAGCTTCTGATTCAGCTAAAACCACCCCTGAAAAAGTACTAGAAACGATCATTAGTAAGACCAATAACTTACAAGTTATTAAAGCTGCCATTCCTAACAAAATTGAAGAGAATAAGAATGGTTGGGAAGTCACTATTCCCTTAAATGGTAAAAACGAGAATATAAAATGTAAGGTGATTGTTGATGCTACTTCTGATTATAAAAGCTCACCTTTAAATTCATTTGGGATCGTCACTTTTGATGAAAAAGGGAAATTTGTACCCTTGGTGAATTACAGTACTGAACAAAAAAATGAGCCTTATCTACAATTACAAAAATTATATAGAACCAGCGGTGCTGCAGGTTTTGGTAAGGATAGTAGTTTAAACTACATTCCACTTGGTGTATTTATCCCTCAGGAAAAATCAAATCTGATTATTGTTTCAACGGCTGCGTTGAAAGATTTTAGTAAAGATGATTTTCAAAATGCAGCCCTTTGGACAAATATTGGGCAAGCTGCTGGTGCTTTAGCGGCTTTCGGACCATTTTTCGACACCACACCGTCAAAAGCAAATATCCGCTTAACACAAGCAGAAATGTTTACTTATAAAAGTTTCCTTTATCCTGTTTTAGATGTTGAAGTTACTGATAGTGCTTTTTATCCTATCCAAAAAATCATCGCTAGCGGACTTTTAAATTTAGATTTTAAGACTGGTAAATTCAATCCCGACGAAAAAGTTAAGCTTAGTGATTTTAACGCTGTGATGAGTAAGATTTATCCTAGATCAAAAATTTGGTTTTTAGAAAATAAAAAAGTTTCTGATTTAAGCTCAAAAGACCTAGTTTCTCTAATTAGTTTTACAGCTGCAAAAGATCCATATAATGTAAATAAAGAAATCTCTTCAGATTGGGAATCTAAATACCATTTTGATAGTTCTTTTAATAATGATCATCTCATCACCAAAAAAGAGATGACTATTTTATTTGAAGTATATCTTCAACCATTTAATATCAATGTAGATTTTAATGGTTATTATTTAAGATAAACTGATTAAAAAATCACCTGAAATAAAAAAGCTCTCCGAAATTCGGAGAGCTTTCTATTTTAATTATTCTTGATTCTCTATCCTTTCGGCTTTAAAATCATATCAATTCTTGCAATTGCATCCATCAAATGCGCTTTTAAGATGGCATTACTATAACGAGGTAGTGCTCTTTTAATTTCTGATTGTAAATTAACTAATTCTAATCTAGCCATTGGCGTGATATCAGTTTTTGTAGGATCTACACTTGTGATACCATATCTTGCTAAAGTAGCAGCCATTGCTGGGTCACCTGGTGATAATAGAAACTCTAAACGATCAATATAAGCTCTTTGTAAATTTCTACGATAAACATCGATATTAGCTCCTGTTTTAAGTTCGGACCAAATGCCGTCATGTAAATCACTAAATAACTCATCTAAAGCATAGGCCTTATTGCCATTTTTTGCGGAATTGTCAATTACTCTGGCTAACCTAGCTGGATCTAAAATTCCGTTTAAAGAACCCACTTGCATTCTTCTGATTTTCTCAATCATTTCTGCATTATCAAACTTAGCTAACTCCGCATCTTCAAACATCCATTTTGGAGTTTTAAATGCCTGATCAACTATAAATTGTAGCGATTCCTTTTGCTTTTCTTTAGCTACATGCGTATAAACAGCACCTTTTTGATCGTAGGTTTTATCGTTCTCGTAAATGCCACCAATGTTGGCTCTAACATGCCCCATATAACGGTTAAACTGAGTCATCACCTGACCATAAAGGTTTTCTAAATCTTCGTAAGGTTTTCCTTCCTGGTAAGTCCATTTTTCAATGTTCGGAAGAATACGTTTAAGGTTTGCAATTCCGTATGCTGATGCTTTAACAGCATCGTCCCCTAAATCTTCAGATTGAGATCTTGGATCAACTGGATTACCAGTTTGTTGTCCATAGAAATAAAGTGGGTTTCCAGCTCTTTCTACTGTCCACTTATTCAAAATCTTAGACTCATCATCAACAGGTTTTCCAAAATAGCTATAACCCCATTTCAAAGCCCATTTATCATATGCTCCAATACCAGGGTATAATTGCGTTACCCCATCGCCTGGTTGTGCAATATAGTTGAAACGAGCATAATCCATTATTGATGGAGCTGTTCCTCCCATTTTATTGGTAAAAGATGGGGAACGTAATGAATCAACTGGGAAAGCGACACTAGACCCAAAATTGTGTGCTAATCCCAAAGTATGTCCAACTTCATGAGAAGAAACAAAACGAATCAATTCTCCCATCACCTCATCTTTAAATTGTGGTAATCTTGCCGCTGGATTTACAGCTGCAGTTTGAACAAAGAACCAATCGTGAACTAAACTCATTACATTATGATACCAACCAATGTCAGACTCCATAATTTCTCCCGAACGTGGATCAGAAACATGAGGACCATAAGCATTCTCAATATCAGAAGCGAAATAACGAATGGTAGAATATCTGGCATCTTCTGGTGACCAGTCAGGATCATTAGTTGGTGCTTCCATCGCCGTAATTGCATTCTTAAAACCTGCGGCTTCAAAAGCAATATTCCAATCTTTAACACCTTGTATTAAGTAAGGTCTCCATTTTTTTGGAGTGGCTGGATCAATATAATAAACAATTTGTTTTTTTGGTTCAACCAATTCTCCTCTGGCATAAGCCGCAGGATCTTTTGGTTCTAATCGCCATCTTGAAACATAACGCGTTACTGTTGCTTTTTGAGCGTCAATACCATAATCAGTTTGCTTTCTTGAAAAGAAACCAACTCTATCATCATATAATCTTGGCTCCATTGGTGTTTTAGGCAAAAGCACCATAGAAGTATTTAACTCTACCGTTATCGAACCTAAAGAACCATCTCCTGGAGGCGAACCCGCACTATAGGTTTTAACATTTCTTGCTTCGATATTAATGGGAAAAGATTTAATAGTGTCGATATATGATCGAGTATCATCTAATTTGGTAATTTTATACTCTGTTTTTGAACTTTGTTTTAAACCTAAGGCTTGTACATCCTTAGAAAATAAATCAGTAACATCAATTACAACGCCAGCAGAATCTTTACTTAAGGATTTAATATCAAAAGATGCCAAAATTGGCGATAAGTTTGAATTCTTTACAGATTCATACATATCAGTTCCTTCCGCAGCAATGTTGGTGTATGATGGCACCCTAATCATTACTTTATCACCCTTTTTCTCCCAAACCCAAACTTGTTCATTTACTTCCTCACCACCGTAAGTACCTTGAACTGCCGGTACTTTTACATAACGGGTTACCGCCAACATATCTCTTCCGAAAAGAGAATCTGGAATTTCATAAAAATATTTACCATCTAAAAAATGGACAGTAAACAAGCCTTTATCGCTTTTAGCTTTTTCAGTAATTACCTCTTTATAAGGTTTAATACCAACATCTTTTTTTGCTCCTGCTGGACCTGCTGGTTTGGCTGATGCACTAGTAGCGGATGGAGCCGCAGGTGTTACTGCCTTCTTTTGAGCAGAACATGCAGCAATTGCTACTGATAAAGACAGCACTCCAACAACCCTTAAGAGTTGTAAGTTTTTCTTCATACGTTTGGTTTTTTTGGTTTTCAATAAATCTAATGTATCAATAACAGCTTTTAAACTGCTATTATTAACTACTTTGTTACTTAAATTGTTTATTTAGGCGCAAACCGCATCTCCCCAAAAAAGGGATCGGAATCACAATATACGTTATAAGTGCTCGTCCGATAAAAACAGAGCAGTGGACTTTCCACTATTCTCCTGGTTTGCCAACAGCCATGCCTCAAGCATTAACTACTTCTTCTCCACATAACCATCAGATTCTGCTTCCTCTGGTTCTCCTTGAGCTTTTGGCTCAAAACTTCTTTGACCACGACCTCCACTTACCAAGGTTAAATCCTGAGTAGCCTTGTTGCCATTTAGGGTTACGGTGACTTTATATTTTCCAGCAGGAAGATAGAAATTATCGTTTTCGGCCTTTTTAATAGGTTCATCAGCCTTTAAAGCAGTTTTTAGAGTTTCAGCTTTTGTCTTATCAAATGTGAAATGATAAGTCGCAAAATTTAAACCTACTTCGGCATTATCTATAAAGTTGGTTAGTTCTATACCATCCATTGTGCTGATAGAAATTATAGCTGTACCAGTTTGATTGGCAAAATATGGAATCTCTAACTTAGGCTCAAAAAACTCTCCATTATACATTTTCCTGCCCCAACTTTGACTCACATTTACGCTTTCCATCGAAAATAAACTTACCGGCTTAGCCATCACATCTGCATCAATTTTTTCTAATTCTTTTACATCTGCTTTCCATAAAGAACGTCCGTGTGAAGCCACAATTAATTCATGTTCTCTTGGCTGAACCGCCACATCATGAACGGCAACGGCAGGCAAACCTCCGCTAAAAGCAAAGAATGTATTTCCTCGATTTACACTTACATATAAACCATGATCTGTTCCAACATAGATGATATTCTTATTTTCAGGATCTTCTTTAATCACATTCACAGGTTCTGCAGGTAAATTCAATCCTATTTTCTCCCATGTCTTTCCATAATCTTTCGACTGGTATACATAAGAATTAAAGTTATCCCAACGATAGCCGTTTAAAGAAACATATACTGTTCCTTCCTCAAATTTTGAAGGATAAACTTGTGAAATCCACAAATCATCGGGCAAACCTTTTGAAATATTTTCCCAATTTACACCGCCATCTTTAGTGACATAAACCAATCCATCATCGCTTCCGGTATAAATTAAACCAAACTTCATTGGTGATTCTTCCACCGTACTTAAAGTACCGAAAGTAACATCGCCTTTTTTGCCTCCTTTGGTCAAATCCGGAGAAATTACAACAAAGTCAGTCGCTTTGTTCAAGGATCTAAATAATTTATTTGCACCAAAATAAATCACATCCATATTATGATTAGAGATATGAATGGGTGCTTCCCAATTCCATCTCAGTGGTCTTTCGCCTAAATCATGCTTTGGCTGAAAAGGCATTCTTTCACCAGTCTCCTTATTGTATCGGTTATAATTACCGTACTGCGAGCCTGAGTAAATCAAGTTATTATCTCTGGTGTCAATCACTACCTGCATTCCATCTCCACCACCTACTCGCTTGTAAGGATATTGCCCATCAGCATACCACCCATAATCGAATTTATAGTTTGATGGGCCCATCCAAACGCCATTATCTTGCAATCCTCCGTAAACATTATAAGGCTTTGCCATATCAAAATTCACTGAATAGAATTGACCAACGGCTGGTGTATTTGCCTTGAACCAAGTTTTACCATCATCGTAAGAGATATTTAAACCTCCATCATTTCCGTTGATAATATGTCCGTCTTTATTTGGATCTGCCCATAGAGAATGATGATCCGAGTGAACATTTGCTGCATCAATAGATTTAAAAGTTTTAGCGCCATCTTCTGATTTCCAAATTGGAACACCCATAATGTATACTTTATCAGGATTTGTTGGAGATACCGTTATTTGACCAAAGTAGTAGCCATAAGTATTATACAAACCTTTCAAGTCCATTACATTTACTTTTTTCCAGGTAGCACCTGCATCATCAGAACGGTAAACTTCTGCTTCTTTTGGTGGAGCAGAGAAAACTGAAGTGTAAGGATCGTCAATAAACTCGGCTATTGCCTGAGGCTTAATCTCTTCATTGGCTACTTTTTTCTTTACTGATTTACTGGTGTATTTTTCTGGGAATCTATTTCCCTTTAAAAAAGTCGTTAACTTCTTATCATCTAGCGCTGCAAACTCGTCTTTCGTGATTTTGGAAAAAGTTTCAATGGTATAATCATCCTTTTTATTCTCGTCTTCTTTTTCCTTATCTCTAGGGAATTGATTGTCTAAAATCGCGTAAATAATTTGAGGATTTTTAGGATAGATGGCCAAACCAATTCTACCCACACCGTCTCCGGTAGGGAAACCACTACTTACGGTAGTTATTAAAGACCAAGTGTTTCCTCCGTCAATAGATTTATAAATTCCAGAAGTACTTCCTGCTTCTACAAAATTCCAAGCTTTACGTTCGCGATGCCAAGTTGAAGTATATAAAACATCTGGGTTTTTAGGGTCAATTGCTAAATCTATTGCCCCTGTAGTCTCGTCAACGAACAAGGTTTGTTTCCAAGTTTTACCACCGTCTATTGTTTTGTAAACCCCACGTTCTTTATTGTTAGAATATAAGTGGCCAATGGCAGCTACCCAGGCAATATCAGGGTTGGTTGGATGTAATTTTAAACGACCAATATGCTGAGTCTCCGGCAAACCCATATTTTGCCAAGTCTTGCCCCAATCTGTTGATTTATAAATTCCATTTCCTGAATAAGAGGAACGACTGCTATTATTTTCTCCTGAGCCTACCCAAATCACTTTATTTTTCCAATCTACAGCGATATCACCTATCGTCATTGTTGCTTCTTGTTGAAACATGGGTTCGAAAGAAATTCCGTTATTACCAGAATACCACAACCCACCCGAAGCGTAAGCTACAAAGAAATGGGTAGGGTCATTTTCGTCCACATCCACATCAACCACACGACCACTCATCACTGTTGGACCAATATTTACAAATGGTAGATTCTTTACCAAAGAATTTTCAATTAATTCTTGTCGAGTTTTAAAACTTGCCATTCTGTCTGCTGCCGAAGTTGATGCAGGGATTTGAACTATTTTCTTATTTTTTTGGGCATTAACCTGAAAGCTTAACATTGTTAAACCTATGATAGGGAGTAGAAACTTGGACATAGAAATTCGTTTAGAATTTCTAATATAAAGAAAAATTATGTGTTGAGATTTTGTAGCAGATTAATTACAAATTCAAATTCGACGCTTTAAGGTAAAAACCCCTGCTATTAACTCATCTCCTCTTCCCACTTCTATATAAAGATTTCTACCATCTCGTGATTTTAAAATCTCTATAATTTCGTTCATTGTCATCTTGCTCACTAATTTGAAATTGATGCTTAATAATTCATCATTTTTCTGAATTCCAAATTCATCTGCTGGAGAATGAGGCTCTACCCTATTTACAAAATAATGAGTAAAATTATCTCCTGAGCTGGTTAATTCCATTCCACTCATGTCATGCTCAAAAGGTTCTTTAAAATTACCATTAGGTTTTAAATAAATACAGCTATTTCCGTAATCAAAAATTATTTCGAAACGCTTTAACAGTTGATTTCCTATACTTCCGTTTCTTGGAACAGACAATGCTTTAGCCGCCACATCTTCATATAAAGGAAAAGATGCAATTGGATTTTTTATTTCATATCTACCAATTTTAATACGATCCACTCTACCAATAAAACCATTAATGTTACCTGCTAAACCTACACCTAAGTTTGCTTGCATAAATTTATCGTTTAAAGGAAACGCTTCGTTTTTATAAGATTCTAATGAAAATGGATGACCAGCACCTGTATCAATAATTAATTTCAAAAGCATTTTTTTATTTTCACCTTGATCTGCCAAAACATTTAGATAAGGCTTATTTTGTTCTATACTAATCGGAATTTTTAGTCCTTTCCTCACTAACCTAGATTTTTGATTATTATACAAAGTGAAGTACCCAGCATCATAATATATTCTTACTAAAAAACTTGCAAAAAAGTCGTACCCAATGAGCCCGTGAATAGGCATTCCCGCATAACCTGAAAGATTAAAAACATCTTTATCCAGAACTGCTGCGGAAGTATTTATAGCCACTGCCGAGCCTATTTGAACATTTAAAAAAGGTGTTGTAAAAGCATCTATCTGTTTACCTTCCCCCAGACCAGAAATTTCAATTCTTCTAAAATATTTTAGATTTAAAGCGTCTTTAAGTTTTGGATCTGTAATAATCATTATTCCAACCCCCGAATCAAGTATAAAATTGAAAGGCCCTTTTTCATTAATATAGGTGCTCATCACAATTAATCCTCTAGCTTTTGTAAAGCTAATTTGTTCTCTTTTTCGATTTCCTTTAAATTGATAGGTAGATTGAGAAAATACTGGCTCAATTAATGTGCATACGCATATTATCAAAAATAAAACTGTTTTTTTTAAAAGGCTTATCATGCTGGTTACAAAGCAATTTAAAGATTAAATAGCTAATTGAAAAGACAATTAAAAAAACATTATGTTTCAATTTATTAATTTGCACTTCCTAAGTTAAAACCATGAAAATAAATAACTATACACTTTTAGTTGGAACCATCTTATTGATTACTTCTTGTTCTGTTCAAAAAAGTGTGGTATTGCCTTACCAAAATATAAGTAATGAACTGAAAATATCTTCAGTAAACCAACAACATCAGGTTGGATTTATCTTAAAAGAAATAGGAAGTGCTAAAAGTATGGTGGAACAAGAGGCCGACCATTATTTTACACCTGCATCAAACACTAAACTTTACACATTTTATACGGCCTTAAACATGTTGGGTGACTCTATCTCCACGTTTAAATATGTTGTTAAAAATGATTCATTAATTATTTGGCCTATGGCGGATGCTTCCTTTCTTCATCCAGATTTTAAAAACCAACCTGCTTTTGATTTTTTAAAAAATTCGAATAAAACCATCTATTTGGTTACTGGTAGATATAGTGGAGAAAAATTTGGATCAGGATGGAGTTGGGGTGATTACAATGATTATTATCAGACTGAAATTACTGAGTTACCTATCTATGGAAATGCTATAAATATTACTGCGACCGCAGAAGGTGAAATTAAATACTCACCCGATATAGCTTCACTTTATTTAAGTGAAATTGAAGTATCCTCAGCGGCAAAGAAAGTAATACGTGACTTAGGTAGTAATAACTTATCTGTCCCTGAAAAAGTATCAGCTAATTATCAACAAATTGTCCCTTTACACTTAAGCAAGGGAATTATAGAAAATTTATTGACCGATACCTTATTGGCTACGGGGATGGTAACTAAACCCATAATAAATTTAGAATGGAGAAGTATCCCAGCAAATGCAAAAACATTTTATAGCATTGCTGCAGATACACTTTACCAACACATGCTACAACCTAGCGATAATTTTATGGCTGAAGAAATATTATTGAATTGTGCTGCAGCAAAAAACTTAAGTATGAACACCGATAGTGTGATTGCTTACTCGAAAAAGAATTATTTGAATGATTTACCCGATAAGATAGAATGGGCTGACGGATCGGGACTTTCTAGATATAATTTGTTTACGCCAAGAGATATGGCTGCTCTTTTACAAAAAATTTATGACAAAGTTGGCAGTGAAAAACGGCTATTCAACTTATTGCCGAATGGAGGGAAATCTGGAACCATCAGAAACATGTTTAAAACAGGTGAATCTCCTTTTGTTTTTGCAAAGTCGGGAAGTTTAGCCAATAACTATTGTTTAAGTGGATACTTAATTGGTAAAAGCGGCAAAAAATATATCTTCTCTTTTATGAATAACAGTTTTGTTAACCCAACATCTGAGATTAGAGCTGAGGTAGAACGAGTGTTAACTTTTATACATGATAACTATTAAAGTTTTTTCTCAAAGCAAAAACTAGTTTCAAGTCCTGCATATTGGCCATAATTAGGAATAATCTGATAATTACATTTGTGGTAAAGGCTGATGGCTTCGGGCTGGTTATTACCGGTTTCTAAAATACATTTTTGGTAACCTAAAGATTTTGTCCAATTTTCTAATTGCGTTAAAATTTGAGCTGCAATACCTTGATTTCTGTGACTTCCCTTTACGAACATCCGTTTAATTTCCATCGTTTGGTAGTCAAATTCTTTAATGGCACCACAACCTATAGATTTTTTATCGGCGTAAGCCACAATCACATTTTTAATAAAATCTACTTTGTTAAATTGCGCATAAAACTGATGTATTTCGCCGTCTCTAATCTTTAAATCTTGATCTAAAAGGATAACTAGATTTTGAAAATCCAAATCTTTAGAATTCGTTTGAATAAAATCAATCATCAATTAAAAGCTGAGTTCTAACAATATTGGACAATGGTCCGAGTGCTTGGCTTCGGGCAAAATGGCTGCTCTTTTCAGATTTTCTTCTAAAGCGATGGAGACCAAGTGATAATCAATTCGCCAACCTAAATTCTTCCCCCTAGCGCCAGCTCGATAACTCCACCACGTGTAATGATGAGGCTCTGGATTAAAATGACGAAAAGTATCTATAAAGCCCGAATGAACAAACTGATCCATCCATTCTCTTTCTTCGGGTAAAAAGCCAGAAGAGTTGGCGTTAGATTTTGGATTATGAATATCAATAGGTTTATGGCAAATGTTATAATCACCAGAAATCACCAATTTTGGAAAATCAATTTTTAGTTTGTCGATATAATCAGCAAAATCCTCTAAAAAATGATATTTAAAATTTTGACGTTCTTCTCCGCTAGAGCCTGATGGAAAATAAGCGCTGATGATAGAAAAATCTTTAAAATCGGCTCTAATCACCCTACCTTCTCTGTCGTAATCTTCAATTCCGCAACCATATTCTACATGCTCTGGTTCTACTTTACAAAAAATAGCTGTGCCGCTATAACCTTTTTTTTCTGCTGGATACCAATAATGTTTATATCCTAACTGTTCTAAGATTACAATATCTTGAATTTGATCGGGAGTGGCTTTTATTTCTTGTAGACAAACTATATCGGCATCGGTTGCTTGCAACCATGCAAACCATTCTTTATTAATTGCAGCTCTGATTCCGTTTACGTTGTAAGAGATAATTTTCATGAATTTATTTACTGATTTCTTTTAGAAGCTTTCTCAACTCTTTCCCTTCTACTAAACTTACGCTTATGTGAATATCTGTTAATGGTCGATTATTGCCATCAATTTTTACTGTACAAATATTATCTACCATTTGCATGCCTTTCACCACTTCGCCAAAAACAGTATAGTTTTGATCGAGATGTGGAGTACCCCCAATCGTTTTATAAACCTCTCTTTGCGCTACAGGAATTTTACGACCCTTTAATCTATTTTTTTCAAGAGAATCCAATTCCACATCAGTAAATTTTTTACCCTGCACAATGTAAAACTGAGAAGCACTAGAAGCCTTTTCTGGATTGTTGTCTCGGGCGGCAGCCAAAGCTCCTTTTTTATGAAATAAAGTTGGAATAAACTCGGCCGGTATGGTATAACCAAGATCACCCTCGCCCAACTGTTTACCTGGCTCGGCAGTCTTAGAATCTGGATCACCACCTTGGATCATGAAAGCTTGAATCACACGGTGAAAAAGGGTTTGATTTAAGGTACCCTCATTTACCAACTTAATAAAATTATCACGATGTTTTGGCGTTTCGTTATATAATTTGAGATAAACCTCGCCATAATTGGTACTTATTTTTACATAAGTGTTTTTAGGTTTGGCTGCAAATGCGGCTAAGGTAAAAAAGCTAAAAATAATTAGAAATATCTTCTTCATATTAATTTTCAAGATTTAAACTTCGTTAAATATATATATCTTCAAAATACTTTACTATTAAAGTTTTCATCAACATTTCCTGCTCCAATATATTATACGCAGGTATAGTTTTCATTCTTTTCCAATGGGGCCAGCCGTCTTGATCTTGACCTTCTAATTCGTAAAAGCCCAATTCAGAAAATAAACGACAATTAGCAATATGCATTAATTCTTCTTTTTGTCGTTTGCTAAACTTACGCGGACCTTTTCCTAATTCTTGTACTCCAATTAAAAAAAGAATGACTTTTATATCTGGCTTTTCATTATCAAACTGTAGTGCAAGCTTTTGTTGTAGTACCGAAAACTTTTGATTTACTTCTGCTGGTTTCATGTTTGACAAATATAGGCGGAGAAAAACAAAACACCAATCATACAATTGAGTAATTAACGTTAACATTGCAATATGAATGTTACTTTCAATAAAAATTAGATTAGTAAATTTGCTTTTAATGGCATTAAGAAAGTATTTGAGTATTCTTATCACATTATCACTAACATTTTCCATGTTTAGTGCGGCAGTGCCATTACATAATATTTTCCATCAACATTATTTTATCCCTACAGATAATTGCGGAAGTAGCTGCCATAAACATTTAAAAAATTATGCTAAACCCTGTTGCACAACTTCTGATGCCGTTTTTCTTGCAACATTAACCAAATCATTTATTGATTTTAAAGTTTACAGACACCTACAACAAATATTAGGGATAGAAAAATCTCAAAATTATTTTCAGTTTTTTCATTTTTCTAAGAATAAGGCCCCACCTATTCTGTCATAATTTTTAAAGACTTCTATTCATTCCTTAATAGGAAAAATTATTATTTAACAGAACAAAATGAAACGTATATTATATAGTTTATTATTAATTTTTTGTGTCTCGTCATTGGCCTTTTCGGCTGATATTACTTTTTCTGGTAAAGTAATAGACGCACAAACCAAAGAGCCTTTACCAGGCGCAACCATTACTATTCAGGATTTAAAAATTAGTGCCATAACAGACTTAAATGGCGTATTTAGTTTTAAAAGAATTCCTGATCAAGGGAAATTTCTTATTCAGATTTCTTATTTGGGATATAAATACTTAAATAAAACAATAGATTTTTCAACAACAAAAAGTATTGTTTTTGAACTTCACCCTAGTTTAATTGAAGCCAATGAAGTGGTAGTTACAGGAACTGTCACTGGTGCTGATAGCAAGAAGAACAGTACCTCTGTTGGCGTTTTATCGCATGAGGAAATGCTAGACCGCTCTTCAACAAACATTATCGACGCAGTTTCTAAAGTTGCTGGTGTTTCACAAATCACTACCGGCCAGGCAATTTCCAAGCCCGTAATTAGAGGCTTATCTTATAATAGAATAGTTACTATAAACGATGGGGTAAAGCAACAAGGCCAACAGTGGGGCGATGAACACGGCATAGAGATTGACCAATATTCGGCAGATAGAATTGAAGTATTAAGAGGTTCTGCCAGCTTGCTTTATGGTGCTGATGCACTTGGAGGAGTCATCAATATTTTAGAGCCCTTAACTGTGCCTGAGGGAACAATTAAAGGCGAAGTTTTAACCAATTATTCTACAAACGGAGGTTTAAGCGCCACATCAGCTATGCTAACGGGTAATCGTGATGGTTTTGTTTGGAGAGGAAGAGGAACTTTTAAAAATGCCTATTCCTTTAAAACTCCAGATTACTACTATCCAAACTCCGGTTTTAATGAAACCTCTGGCGAGGTGATGTTAGGGTTAAACAAATCTTGGGGTTATAGTCATTTAAATATAACCTCTTTCAATAATAATATTGGTTTTTACGAAAATACCAGAGATGCGCAAGGTAATTTTATAAATGAACAAGGAAATCCTTACACCTTAAAACAGCTAAAAGAGCGTAAATTAGAATCCCCAAATCAAGCTATTTCTCATTTTAAAGTTGCCTCTAATAATAATTTTCTTTTCAAAAAAGGGAACTTGAAATTAGATCTTGGCTTTCAGAATAATGTCAGAAAAGAGCTTTATGAAGCTGTTCCAAAATTATATTTCGACCTCAATACTTACAGTTTAGATGCTAAATATTATTCACCAGAAAAAAATGGCTGGCAACCTACATTTGGGTTGAGCACTGATTATGCAAAAAGCTTAAATAAGGGGGAAGAGTTTCTAGTACCTAATTACAGCAACTATGGTATTGGCGTTTTTTATTACCTCAATAAAAACTGGGATAACTCCAGCTTTAATGCTGGAATCAGATACGATTACAGAAATAATAAAGGTGAGCCTTTATTTATTGGTGGGCAACAAAAATTTACTGCCTTCGAAAATCACTTTTCTAATTTAAGTGGCGCAATAGGTTTCACTCATCAATTCTCTGATCAGTTTAATATGAAAACCAATTTAAGTACCGGTTTTAGAGCACCAAATCCTGCTGAGCAAGCATCAAATGGAGTGCATGAAGGTACGTTTAGATACGAAAAGGGCAGCAATGATTTAAAAGCAGAAAAAAGTTATCAAGCGGATGTTTCATTTCAATACACCATAGAAACTTTTGATTTTAACCTGAGCTTTTACAATAATTACATGAAAGATTACATCTATCTAGCTCAGAGAAATAATGAAACCATTGTGGCAACTGGAGAAAATGGACAACCGGAAACTTTTCCATTGTACAGATATACGCAGGACAATGCAGATTTATATGGTACCGACGCAAGCTTAATTTTTCATCCTGCTAAATTCTTGCATTTCGAGAACACTTTTAGTTTTGTCCATGCTCAAAACTTGACTTTAGATAGGCCTTTGCCATTTATTCCATCAGCAAGTTTAAGAAACGAATTAAAAATTGAGCCGACCATCAAAGGATTAAAAAGTTTTTATACTTCTATTGGTTTAGATAATTATTTTGCCCAAAACAGAATAGACAATTTTGAAACCACCACTTCTGGTTATTCATTGCTAAAAGCTGGTGTTGGAGCCTCATTCAATCTAGGAAAACAATTGGTTCGCCTTAATATTTCAGGAAATAACCTTTTAGATAAGAGGTATTACGACCATTTAAGTCGTTTTAAACCAGGCCGTTTAAGTAGTACTGACGCTACTTTTGGGATTTATAATCCAGGTAGAAATGTAACATTTGGAATTTATGTGCCTTTGAGTATTTAAATAATTTACAACTCATAAGAAAGCCTCTGTAAATTGATTTACAGAGGCTTTCTTATTTAGGAGTTAATAAAAATCAGGCTTCTATAAATAAATCTTTAATAAAAATGAACCTACATATAAGATAGATTGATTTCAATAAAAGATTAAAAAGTCTGTAATGTTTTTCATCAACTTGTATCTTATATTTTAAAACATTGATTTAGAGACTTAAAATGTCTGATATAAATTTTAAAGAACTTTACGAAAAGTACGCTCCTCAAATCTATCGGATATGTTTAGGTTATCTAAACGATACTGAACAAGCTCAAGATTTGGTGCAAGAAACATTTATTTCCATTTGGAAAGGTCTTTCTTCGTTTAAAAACCAATCTAAATTAAGCACATGGATTTTTAGAATCGCGACTAATAATTGCCTCAGACATCTTGAAAAGTCAAAACGAATTTTAACAACTGAACTTCCATTTGAAATAGCAGAAAAAGTAGAACCCGAGATTGATGATAAAGTGAATTTTCTTTACAAATGTATTTCAGAACTGGAAGAAACCGACAGGCTAATTATCTCTTTAGTTTTAGAAGATTTATCTCAGGCAGAGATTGCAAACATCATTGGACTAAATGTAGGATATATTAGAGTTAAAGTTCATCGTATCAAGGAAAAACTTACTGCTAAATTTAAACGAAATGGACAATTTGAATGAGTTAAAAGCCATTTGGCTAAATGTTAAAACAACCAGTTTGCTAAGTTCCAATGAAATGGTGACCATTATAAAAAATAATAAAAACACGACCTTGAGAAGGTTAATATTTTTGGTACTTGGTGCTTTTGCGATGATCGTTTTAGTAATATTCGCAAGTGCTGTTTACAATTTTAAATTCATTAGCTCTAAAATTGGCGAAGCATTGATCGTTTTTTCGGGATTAATTTTAATGACCACAAATCTCAATTCGTTAAATAGGTTTTACAAATTAAAGGTATGCAGCAACAAACAATATATTTCCTTTTTAGAGAAAACACAGGTAAGACAGCTTTTTTATTTTAAATATACACAAGTTGCTGGCTTAGCTTTTTCCTTTATTGGTTTAGTTTTTTATCTCTACGAACTAGTGTATCAAAATCAATTGATCATGCTTATTTCCTATCTACTTTTACTGCTTTATTTCTCTGTAGTTTTCTTCTACTTAAGGCCGAAAAGTTATAAGAAAGGCATAGTTAAATTAAATCTAGAATTGGAAAAAGTAAGACGAATTTCACAACAATTTTAAATTATTACAATATGAAAACTACTAAGTTTTATAAAAGAACAATAACTATTGGATTGATCATATTAAGCTTATTATTAAATAGGTTTATCCCTTTACCAGATTTTGCATTAGGATTGCTAACAGGAGTTGGTTTAGGAATAGAAATTTATGCCATTATGATGTTGTCAAAAAGGAATAAAACTTCCTACTAATGGGGAGGTTTTTCTGATGAAATTTTATCCATGATTTCTTCTATGTTTACTTTCACTTGCTCACCAGTTTCCATATTTTTTAAACTCAACAGACCACTTTGCATTTCATCTCCGCCAATTACAATTACATAAGGGATGTTTTTATCATTGGCATATTGCATTTGCTTTTTCATTTTAGTTCCATAAGGGAAAAGTTCTGCAGAGATGTCTGCTCTTCTCAATTGATTTAAAATTGGGATGGCAAAGGCCTCTTCCGCTTCACCAAAAACACAAATCACAACTTTAGTGCTTTCCGTTACATCTGTTGGGAAAAGATTCAATTCTTCTAGCACATCATAAATCCGATCTGCACCAAAAGAAATTCCTACACCGGTTAAGCCTTCTTTGCCAAACATTCCGGTTAAATCATCATAACGACCACCTCCACCAATAGAGCCCATGGCTGCTTCATTGGTCTTCACCTCAAAAATACATCCTGTATAATAGTTTAAACCTCTAGCTAAGGTTAAATCCAATTGAATTTTTGCGTTGCTTAAGTCGAAATTTTTAAGGTAAGAAAACACTTTATCAATTTCTTCAATCCCTTTCAAACCAATCATCGAATTTGACAATATTGATTTTAATGCATTCAATTTTTCTTCATTCGTACCCGAAAGTAAAATAACGGGTTTCAAAATGTCTAAATCTTTTCGCTCAAATCCTTTCTCTAAAAGTTCTTTTTCCACCCCCTCAAGTGCAATTTTATCTAGTTTATCAATAGCAACGGTAAGGTCAACAATTTGATTGGGTTTGCCTATCAACTCGGCAATACCTGATAGGATTTTTCTATTGTTGATTTTTATGGTAAAATCTTTCAAACCTAAAAGGCTTAAAGCTTCATCATAAATACAAACAAACTCTGCTTCATTCAATAAAGAATCAGAGCCTACCACATCTGCATCGCATTGATAAAATTCTCGGTATCTTCCTTTCTGCGGACGATCTGCTCGCCAAACAGGTTGTATCTGAAAACGCTTGAAAGGTGAGGTAATTTCGTGTTGGTGCATCACCACATAACGGGCAAATGGGACAGTTAAATCGTAACGTAAGGCTTTTTCTGAGATTTGTTGGGTTAACTTTCTATAAGCAACTAACCTTTTAATTCCGTCTTCATGACCTAATTTTAGTTCTAGTATACTTTTATCCTTTTTTGAAATTAGATTTAAACTAGCTGAAGCAGCTGCAAAAGTTGGGTCATTTAAGTCGTTAATAACTTGATTTTTAATTTCAAAATCAGAAAGATATTCTCCAGAATTCAGAATCTTAAAAATTAACTGATCACCTTCTTCACCATATTTTCCGGTCAAAGTATCCAAATTCTCCATTGTTGGAGTTTGAATTTCCTGATAACCATATTTTCTAAAAACCTTTTTAATGGTATCAAAAATATAATTACGACGGTTCATTACCACTGGACCAAAATCACGAGTTCCTTTTGGGATAGCTGCTTTCACATTTGCCATGGCCTAAATTAAGCAATACTATAATAATTGAATATTTTTTACCCGCAAAAAATGAATATTTTTGTTTTATGAATAGGATTGACCGTCTTTTTGGAATTTCTACACTTTTGCAATCCAACAAATTTACTTTGGCAGAGCAAATTGCTGCAAAATTCGAGATTAGTATTAGAACGGTTTACCGTGATCTTAAATCTTTGAATGAGCAAGGGATTCCAATTTGTTATGAGCCAAATAAAGGTTACTATTTAATAAATGGTTATTTCTTGCCTCCAGTAAGTTTTAATTTAGAAGAAGCAAGTGCATTTTTATTAATGGAACATTTAGTAAGCGCCTTTAGTGACCAATCTATCAAGAAGAATTATCAGAATGCTTTGGGAAAGATAAAATCTGTTTTGAAACAAAGCCAAAAAGAAAAGATTGAGGAGTTGGCTTCTAGCATGTATTTGCAACTGCCCAAAAGGCTAACCAATGATTATGAGTTCTTAAGTATTATTCAATCAGCAATAAGCTTTAAAAACATTTTGGAGTTTGATTATAAAGACGCAAAAGAGGAAGCAAGTAAAAGAAAAGTTGAAGCCATTGGTTTGATTTTTTACGCTTTTAGCTGGCATTTAATAGGTTGGTGTCATTTAAGAAAAGACTATCGCGATTTTAAGGTTTCACGAATCATCAACATCAAAAACCTCCTAGTTCCATTTAATAATGAGAGTCATATTCCATTGAGTGATTATCTAAAATTACTCCCAGTAACTTATTAAATAATTTAAAATTTAATTCTATCACTGACATAGGGTTGTCAGTAGTCTATGTTTTCTTTGCTTAAACAAATCTTAAAAGCAATGGAATCTATGATCAAGTTATTATTAAAAGAGTTCGAGCAGGAAGCTAACACCTCTAGAAAAATGTTATCAATTGTCCCTAATAACAAATACAACTGGAAGCCTCACGAAAAAAGTATGCCCATTAAAAGTCTGGTGACTCATCTAGCCGATATTCATTCGTGGATAGAAATGGTTTTAAAAACTACTGAGTTAGACTTCGCAAACAATACACATCAAATAGAAGATGTAAATGATACCATTTCCTTAATTACTTTTTTTGATAACTGCATTGAAAGAACAGAAAAAGCTTTAAAAGAAGCTAAGGTTGAATTATTAGATGAAGAATGGATGTTAAGAAGTGGTGAGCAAATCTTTTATGAATATACTAAATATGAGGCTATAAGAATGTCCTTCGGTCAGCTTATTCACCATAGGGCACAATTAGGAGTTTATTTAAGACTGTTGGATATTCCTATCCCGGGAAGTTACGGACCAACTGCTGACGACTCCACTTTTTAGTTTTAAAAGAAGGAGCGACTAAAGCTCCTCTTTTTAATTTGCAGCCATATCAGAGTAATACCATTTATCAATAATATTCTGACGCTCTTTTGGACTTAAGTTATAAAACTCTGGGTTTTTCTTTAAGAAAGTTTTTAAAGTATGCATCTGATTAAAATAAAGCTCGGCGTATTCACCTGCATTCTTCATCCCATACTTTGTTAAAAACTCGGCATAAGTTCTTTCATTTCTAAAGATTTTATCTTTATCCACCTCCATTTCTTGCAAAGCTTCTTTAGAAGCAGGAAGTTTGAAATCATACTTTTTTTGATCAAAAGTTTTTTTGGCTTTTAGGTAAGCCATAAAGTTATCATCCTGATTTACATAGTAATAATAGTATTTAAGATCTTTTTCTACTTTTTGCGCATACACCTGTACACTTAAAAAAGCAAAAATAATTAATAGTAATTTTTTCATGATGATTAGCTTTATTTAACTAAAACTATCAATTTTCATTTTTAAGCTGAGCAAAAAGTTTTTCACATTGTGTGGTAATCATCTCAAAAACAGGTAGAAAAAGGGCATCATCATAATAAGGGTCGGATACAATGCGCTCAGGAATTAATAGCTTTACTTTATTCATTTGGTCTGCGTTGGCAGCTAGACTGATAACATCGTCATAATTCTGTCGATCCATCACATAGATGTGGTTAAAAATTTCGAAATCTTCCTTTTTTATTGCTCTAGCCTTTTGTTGAGAGATATCTATCCCAAATTGTTTAGCAACCTTGATAGAACGATGATCGGGATGGCTACCTATATGGTAACTTCCTGTTCCCGCTGAATCAACCTCCCAATTAAAACCGTTATCAAATGCTAATTTTTGCATTACACCTTCAGCAATTGGAGAACGACAGATATTCCCTAAACAAACCATTAAGATTTTCATCCTTTATTTTTTTGAATCCTCTATACTACAAGAACCTCTTTGCTTGATCACCAATTGGTGATATAAACCAGTTTGCAAGCTTTTTAGGATTACTATATTTTTGTTATCGCTGTTTATAATGAAATCTTCCAGATATTTACCTGACCTATAACAACTACCCTCGGGTTTATATTTATATTCTTCTGAAACAAAATTTCCTTCAAACTTTAAAGTATCTTTTGAGATCCGATAATACCCTTTAGCGAATTCATTCCAATGCTTTTTATTAAAACAGGAACCTCCTTCTAAATTTACTTTTGAGAATGTTTCAACTTTTAAATAAAAGGAATCACAGCTAAAGCTAAATTGGTATTGCTGGTAAGAAACTAAAGATTCTTTATTCATCACTGAGTCTTCATTCCATTTTCCTTGCAGAAAGTCTACTCCTGTTGAATATTTGGTTTTATTAAAACTACAAGAGCACAATAAAAGTGTAGCAATAAATAAAAAGTAATATGTGGCTGTTTTAGATTTCATTTTTTGCATTAAAGATGGAAATGGATACTTACTTGTGGCTAAGGCCATGTGCAATATGAGTGGATAGCGTGTCCCGATAGCTATCGGGAAAACGCCCCAATAATAATTAAAAACTTACGCGATTTTTCTGTCCCGTAAGTCTTGATTTATGCTATTTTAAAGATCCTACCATGTCTTCAGGTTTTACCCACTCGGTAAATTGTTCTGATGTTAATAGTCCAGATTCTACTGCTGCTTCTCGTAAAGTCTTATTTTCTTTATGTGCTTTTTTAGCAATTTTAGCTGCATTTTCGTAACCAATATGCGGATTTAAAGCCGTTACCAGCATCAAAGAATTCTCTAAATGTTTTTGAATCTCTGGTAAGTTAGGTAGTATGCCAACTGCACAATTATCATTAAAAGAAACACAAGCATCGCCAATTAAACGAGCAGATTGCAATACGTTTGAAGCGATGACTGGCTTAAAAACGTTCAATTCGAAATGACCATTTGAACCACCGATGGAAACCGCAACATCATTCCCCATTACCTGAGCACAAACCATAGTTAAAGCTTCTGGCTGAGTTGGGTTGACTTTACCTGGCATAATAGAAGAACCCGGCTCATTATCAGGAATGATGATTTCACCAATTCCACAACGTGGGCCTGAGCTCAACATCCTGATGTCATTCGCAATTTTCATCAATGAAACTGCTGCTCTTTTTAACGCCCCAGACATTTCGACCATCGCATCATGAGCAGCCAAAGCTTCGAATTTATTTGGAGCGGTGATGAAAGGCAATTCTGTTAAATCAGCAATGTGTTTTGCTACCAAAACATCGTAACCTTTTGGGGTATTTAAACCAGTTCCAACTGCTGTTCCGCCTAAAGCTAATTCTTTAACCGCTTCCAAAGCATTGTTGATGGCTCTAATAGAGTTGGTGAGTTGTTGCGCATAACCAGAAAATTCTTGACCCAAAGTCAGTGGTGTTGCATCCATAAAATGGGTACGGCCAGTTTTGGTGATTTTAGCGAATTCTTCCGACTTTTTTGTTAAGGTACCTCTTAATAGAGTGATTCCCGGCAAGGTGATTTCTACTACTTGCTTATAGGTTGCAATGTGCATTGCAGTAGGGAAAGTATCGTTTGATGATTGAGATTTATTCACATCGTCGTTAGGATGCAACACCTTTTTGTCATCAGTTAAAGCTCCCCCATTCATCACATGTGCTTTGTTAGCAATCACTTCATTGGCATTCATATTAGACTGTGTACCCGAACCCGTTTGCCAGATCACCAAAGGAAATTGATCATCTAAATTGCCCGTTAAGATTTCATCACAGGCTTTAGCGATTAAGTCTCTCTTATCTGCCGATAAAACCCCCAAATCTGTATTTGCCATGGCGGCTGCCTTTTTTAAATAAGCAAACGCATGAATGATTTCTTTAGGCATAGAAGCCTCTGGACCAATCTTAAAATTGTTTCTTGAACGTTCGGTTTGTGCTCCCCAGAATTTATCTGCCGGAACTTTTACCTCGCCCATGGTATCATGTTCTAATCTGTATTCCATTTCCTTGTGATTTGTGGCAAAATTAAGATTTTTTGATTGATATCGTTAACCGATGGAAGACATTAATGTTTAAAACTCCTTTTGTTTTTATACAATGATAATTTCTAATTTCGACGCTCGTTAAGATTTAAAAAAAATTCATGCTCAGATACAAATTACCTCTCTATATTCTAATTCCTTATTTATTTATAGCGGCTTGTTCTTCAAGTGATTCCAAAAAAAAACCAGTTGAAACTAAGATAGATCCTAAAAAAGATAGCTTACTTTTAGTTTATGATCCCGCTAAAGCAAATCAAAAATTAGAAGAATATTTTAACGATATACACCGAAAAAGGAATTTTAACGGGAATGTATTGATCGCTAAAAAGGGGAAAATCATCTACGAAGGGGTTTTCGGCTGGGCCGATTATTTGCACAGAGATTCTTTAAAATTAGGTTCGCAATTTCAGCTGGCTTCTATCTCTAAAACCTTTACCGCCACCGCGATTTTAAAGTTGATGGAAGAAGGAAAGTTGACGCTTGATCAAACGATGGATCATTTTTATCCCAACTTTCCTTACAAGGGCATTACTATAAAAATGTTGTTGACACACCGATCAGGCTTAACCAACTATGTTTATTTTACAGATGACATCTGGAAACAAAAGTATAAAGGCATGAGCAACAACGATGTTTTGAGGCTTTTTGCCGAAAAGAAACCTGCTCCATATTTCACCCCTGACCGGATTTATCATTACAACAATACCAACTACATGCTTTTAGCCTCAGTAGTTGAAAAAGTAACGGGTAAACCTTTTGCTGATTATATGGCGGAGACTATTTTTAAACCCTTCGGATTAAAACACACCGCTATTTATAGCACTACCAAATACGATAAAATACCAGTTGATGTGGTTGGTCATGACCGAGTTTGGAGAAGATCAGTAAGGCAAGATTTTTTGGACGGACCTGTTGGTGATAAAGGAGTTTACTCTACTGTGGAAGATTTATATTTATTTGACCAAGCGTTGAGGGATAACCGAATTTTGAAAAGAAGCACTTTAGATTCGGCTTATGTACCCCGTAGCAAGTATAAAAACGAGTATTTTAATTATGGTTATGGTTGGCATTTATACATTAACCCTGCAAAAAACGAGGAAGTAGTCTATCACCCGGGTTGGTGGCATGGTTTCAGACATATGTACATTAGAGATTTAAAAAATGATGTCACTATAATTATCTTAAGTAATCTGGTAAATGGGAGCATCACCCAAATTGATGAAGTGTATAAAATTGTGGGAATGCCTGTGGTTAGAAGAGGCGTTCCGGGCGACGAAGAATAATATCATCAATTTTACATTTTAAAAAATGTAGGCTCTTAAATTTTGTGTAGTTTAATGTTTTAAAATATAATATGAAGCTTAAATTACTTTTCCTATTCACTATTATTTGCCAAATTTCATTTGCGCAGCAACCTTCAAAAACTATTCTTTTAAAAGCTGATCGGGTTTTTGATGGCCTAGAAATGCACCAAAATGGATTCGTTATCGTAAAAGACAGCCGTATTTTTATGGTGGGCGACCAAAAAGAGTTGCTTCAAATCAAATTTAAAATTGATACCACCATTAACTTAGTTGGGCAAACCTTATTACCCGGCTTAATAGAAGGTCATTCGCATTTATTTCTTCATCCTTACAACGAAACCGAATGGAATGATCAGGTTTTAAAAGAAAGCAGAGTAGAAAGAACGGTAAGAGCGGTCAATCATGCTAAATCAACGTTAATGGCTGGGTTTACCACAGTGAGAGACTTAGGAACAGAAGGAGCTGGTTATGACGATGTAGGTTTGAGAGAAAGCATCAACAGTGGATTGACTATTGGCCCAAGAATGATTGTGGCGGGGAGAGCCATTGTTGCCACAGGAAGCTACGGACCAAAAACTGATGTGACGGAATTAGATTTACCCAAAGGAGCTGAGGAAAGCGATGGTGAACATTTAATCAGTACCGTAAGAAACCAAATTGGACACGGAATAGATCTGGTAAAAATTTATGCTGATTACCGTTGGGGATTAAATAAAACCAGCATGCCCACTTTTAGTGTGGCCGAAATAAAATCGGTGGTTGAAACTGCAAAAAGTACCGGAAGACCCGTAGTTGCTCATGCTGGAACAAAAGAGGGAATGAGGCGAGCCATTGAAGGTGGCGTAGAAACCATTGAACACGGAGACAATGGAGATGCTGAAGTTTTTAATTTGATGAAAGAAAAAGGCATTGCACTTTGCCCAACTATTGCTGCTGGCGATGCCATTTCAAGATATGATGGCTGGAAAGCAGGGACTAAGCCCGAACCGCAAAGAATTACCCAAAAGCATAAAAGTTTTGAAGCTGCTTTAAAAGCAGGAGTGACGATTTGTTTTGGCGGCGATGTGGGTGTTTTCCCTCATGGAGATAATGCTAGGGAAATGGAAATGATGGTAGAATACGGCATGAAACCCATCGATGTTCTAAGATCAGCGACTTCTGTTAATGCCAAGGTTTTTCATCAAGACGAAATTGGACAATTAAAGGCTGGCTTAAAAGCCGATATTATTGCGGTTTCTGGAAATCCCTTAGACAATATTTCTAATGTAAGAAAGGTGAATTTGGTAATGAAAGATGGTGTTGTTTATAAATTAAATCCATAAGATATCATCATTATTCACCTGACAAAAATCATCTCTTAAAACAAGAAGTTTCTTTTTAACGAAACTTTACTATCTTTATCAAGATAAATATTTGACTTAATGACTAAGCTTTTTGAAGTTATTATTTTAGAGTAAGTATTTGAATTTCTAAAAGGCTTAGATAAAAAGCATTCTGAGAAGATTCTTTATAACATTAGAAAATCTCAAGTCGAACTAGACGCTCAACTCTTCAAAAAGTTAAATAATGAAATCTGGGAATTTCGAACATTGTACCAAGGTCTTCAATATCGGCTTTTGGCTTTTTGGGATAAAACATCTAAAAATCAAACATTTGTTGTCTCAACACATGGCTTTGTGAAAAAGAGAAGTAAAGTTTCAGACCACGAGATTCAAAAAGCAATGCAGATTAGGGAGAAATATTTATCGGAGAAAGAATTAAAAAATAAAAAGAAATGAAGACCTACACATTAAATGAAGTCCAGGATAGAATTATAGGAGAAATCGGAACACCTGAACGCGATTTCTTTGAGTATGAAGTTCAAATGGATTTAATTGGGAAAGCCATCAAACAAACAAGACAAGAACGGAATTTGACACAGGAAGAACTCGGAAAATTAATCGGAGTTCAGAAAGCTCAAATTTCCAGACTTGAAAACAATGCAAGTAATGTGACGATGGACACGCTCATGAGAGTTTTCTCGGCATTGAAAGCAAAGGTCAAATTACATGTAGAATTGGCAAACTTGAATATTAATGTTGGCAAATAATTTGATTTAAAAAATTTTAGACTTCGTAGAGAACTTCGTAAAACCACCAAACGATATGGTTGTAATTATTAAAATTCTAATCGGATTTATCGCTTTAGAACATCTTTATATCCTATGGATGGAAATGTTTGCATGGACTACCCGTGGACCAAAAGTATTTAAAAGTTTCCCAAAAGATTTATTTGTACCCACCAAGTCATTAGCAGCAAATCAAGGTTTGTACAATGGTTTCTTATCTGCAGGTTTAATCTGGACTTTCTTTATTAAAGATTTAATTTGGAGAGGCAATGTGTCTATCTTCTTCTTGGCTTGTGTAGCTATAGCTGGTATTTATGGTGCTTTAACAGCAGATAAAAAGATATTTTTTGTTCAGGCGTTACCAGCCATCGTTACACTTTTCCTAATTTCAATTCTTTAAAATTATTCCGGCTCAAACAATAACATACTTAACTGATTTTGATCGAAAATTTCATTTGAAATTTGAAGCATATCATCCGCTGTCACTTTGTTGATTTTGAAAAAGACTTCTTTCAGAGAATCGATTTTATCGTAATCTAACAAGCTTTTCGCCATAGAAATTAAAACGCCCATTCGGTTTTCTTCGCCTAAAGCGATTTGCCCAATAAACTTTTGTTTGGCTTGCGCCAACTGAATTAAACCTAGCTTTTTTTCTCGCAGTTTCTTTAATTCCTTTTCCATCAACTGCAGTGTTTTGGATACTTTTTCGGTATCAGTACCAAAGTAAATAGAAAACAAGCCGGTATCGCTTAAGGGCGAGTAATTAGATTCTATGGTATATGCAATTCCGTGTTTCTCCCTAATTTCTAGATTTAACCGAGAGCTCATTCCAGTGCCACCTAATAAATTATTGAGCAATAATAAACCTGTTTTCTGTTCCTGATTAACGGAATAAGCTCTACAGCCCAACATACAATGCGCCTGATTAATTGGCTTTTTAACAATGGCTTTTTGGACAGGAATAGTGATAGGCGCAATTCTATTTTTAGGATTCTTGTTTTCAGGAATCACACCAAAATATTGCGCTGCTAATTTTAAAACTTTAGTTGGATTATAGGAACCAGAAATCGCAAAAATAATCTCATGAGTATTGTAATTTTTAGCAATAAAAGACGCAATGTCTTGCTGATCAAATCGCTTCACCGAATCGATAGTTCCTAAAATATTCTCACCCAAAGTATGTCCGGCAAAAAGCATCGATTCAAAATCATCGTTAATAGCCTCTTCTGGTTGGTCCTCGTAACTGGCAATTTCATCTAAAATCACTTCCTTTTCTTTTTCCATTTCCTCTTTCGGGAAGGTGGAAAAGAAAGCAATGTCTTGTAATAAATCCATCGCCCGCTCTAAATGACTTTTCAGAAATGACGCCTGTAAACAAGTATATTCTTTAGTGGTATAGGCATTCAAATCTCCACCAACCACTTCTAAACGATTTAAAATCTGATTGGTAGTTCTTCTCTGAGTGCCTTTAAACAACAAATGTTCTATAAAATGCGCTAATCCCGGTTCACCTGGATGCTCATCTCTCGACCCTGCATTAATCACTAAACAGCAATGCGAAATGGTTGATTTTGCAGGTTTAAATAAAATCCTGATGCCGTTAGAAAGTGTGAATATCTGGTGATCTGTCCTCATGAATGAATGCAAAGATAAAATATTTCGGAATGTTTAGGCTGACAGGGTTTGAAAGCCTGTCAGCCTTTTTGCTAAAATTAAATCAACAAAGAATCAATCCGATGTGCCTGAACTTTCTGTTGTTTTGGCGACCAAGAGAAAACCGTAAAATGCCCGTCTTGAGAAGCTACCATTGCTAAAGCATCTGGTTGGTCGTGTATAAATTGAGCGGCCGATAAATGTCTGGTTCCACCCACCTCACCAGCAAACTTTTCTTTGGCTTCTCCGCCAATAATTGGCTCTATGTAAAGTAATTTCTCTACAGATTCATTCCCTTTTTTACGGGTAATTTTAGCGCCAAAGGTAAAAAGATGGTGATTACGACTCATCACCGTGGCCCCATCTACAGCGGTTAATCCAGCTAAATTCTCCACCTCACTTCTTAAATTACTTTGCCAAATAAGTTGTCCTATCTCCTCATGACTTTGATTCATCAAAGCGGCTAAAGATCCAAATGACGGGAAAACTGGGTACTGCAAAGGATGAATAATAGACTTACGCCACTCGTCAGAATTTGGCGGCGTAACCAGCAAAATTCCTCCATGCTGATGAGATCGCATAGAAACAGCCAATTGGATGAGAACATTTACACCATCATTCCAGGAGCAAGGAGAATCTAAATCTAATAAAGCGGTAACAATTGCTGGAGCATCTTCGGCCGTACCACAATCCTTATCAATAATCTTAACTTCATCGCCTTTTAAAACTGCTACGTTAGTATACTTTCCAAAGCCATGCAAACGACGATGTTTTACGACTAATAAGCCAGGTTCTGAAACATCTAAAACGAAACAATAATTAGGGACTTTTAAAGTGGTTCCCCATATATAAAGTGAACTATTTTCGACCCAAATAGCCAAATGTACCCCTGGACGCTCGATTCCTGGAGCTAATTTTACAATGGTATCCGTATTAAATGGTAATCGAACACCAAAAGAAAGCGGTTGCTCGGCTTCCTCTGGAGATAAAAATGCGATAGATATTTTT
>JACMOI010000093.1 GCA_014378105.1 Pseudopedobacter sp. | reverse complement strand
TAGAGCAGTAAAATAAGAATGACCTGAATTTTTATAAGCAATCATCACGTGTAAGCCAGCTATCAAAGTGATCCAAGGTAATATGGATGCATTCTCTACTGGATCCCAAGCCCAAAAACCTCCAAAGTTTAGCGCTTCATATGCCCAAAAAGAACCCATGATTATTCCGGTTCCTAAAACCATTACGGCAAACAATACCCAAGGCATTGCTGGCTTTACCCATTCAGCATAACGTTTCTGCCAAAGGGCGGCAATTCCATAAGCAAAAGGAACAACCATTGATGCAAACCCTAAAAACAAAGTAGGTGGATGAATCACCATCCAATAATTTTGTAATAACGGATTTAAACCATTTCCATCCTGTATTAATGATAGATAATCTGCTCTAGAAAAAATAGGGCCTTCTACTACATCTCTCAATAGTACAAAAGGAGACGAGCCAATTTTAGTTCCAAGAATCTCTACTCCTAAAAGCATGGTTGCTAAGAAAACTTGAGATAAGGAAATAACTGTCATTACAGAATTTTCCCATGATTTTGCTTTAACCATTAGGATACAGCCCAAAACTGCTTGCCAAAAAGTCCATAACCAGAAACTACCTTCCTGACCTTCCCAAAAGCAGGAAATTATATAGTAAACTGGTAAAGTTTTGGAAGAGTGTGCCCAGGCGTAATGGTATTCAAAATAGTGGCTATAAATAATATAAAATAAACAAGCGCCTATTCCCACCACTGCAAAAAGGTTTAAGCGATAGGCTAAGCGACCTAGTTTTTGCCAAGAATCGTCACTTTGATTTTTATTATTTGCAGCAAAAAAATAGCTTAATAAAGCAATTAAAGATGTACCAAAGGAAAGTATAATAAAGAACTGACCGAGTTTTCCCGGCAATAGGTGTTCACCTACAAACTGTGTATCCATTAAGAAATATTAACTTTTTATTTGGGCTTTAACTTCGGTAATTTCGATTTTATCCTTAGTATATTTAGAAGGGCATTTCATCAGAATTTTATTAGCATGGAAAGCACCATTATCCATCTGTCCTGTTAAAACGATTTGTTCAGAACGCTCAAAATCTTGTGGCTTAGTACCGGTGAATTCGACTTTACATTCTTTGCCTTTATTATCCACCATATAAAATGAAAAATAGTTTGCGTCCTGTTGCGGATTGTAAACCATTTCTTTTTTCTTATTTAGTTTACCAACAACATGTAATTCCTTTTGCGTTTCTTGTGCATCAGTGAAAGAACCATAAGTACTACTGTCAGCATAAGTACTGATAATTACCCCAATAGTGATGGCTATGATCACCATTCCTACAATCGAACTCTTTTTCATGTGTTTAATTTTTTTAGATTATGCCTAACAATGATCAAATCAAATGATAAACGTTAGAATTTATTATTTCTTCTAATAAAATTTAAGAAAACAAAAATACAAAACCTAAAGCCTAAGCCGCAAAGATAACAAGATTGTTATCTTATTAAGAAACATTCTAAATAATGAAAATATTCTATTTTTTAACCCAAATATTTTTGAGGTTAAGATTAATCTTATCTCCGAAGAAACGTCGTGTACTGGTTTCAAATGCACTCGTTTTATCGGAAACGAAAAACTGATGTTTGGGTTTTTCAGTCGAGGTATTTAAAAGATTCAAACTTGCTAACTTCCTTTTAACATCATCTGCAACAATTTCGGCAGTATTTAAAATATCCACTTCCCCCTTATAAAACTCGTTGATCTCGTTTCTAATCAATGGGTAATGTGTACATGCTAAGATCAAAGAATCAATATTTTTCAATTTTGAAGATAACAAATAGGTATTGATAATGGTTTTACTGATATTATTATTAAAAAAACCTTCTTCGATCATAGGCGCTAGTAAAGGCGTAGCTAAAGATTTCACGTCTATGTTTGGCAAAGCCAAATTTAATTTTTGGGCATAAACATCAGATTTGATTGTTGCTTTTGTGGCTATAACTCCAATTTTATGATAGTTAGGTTGACGACTACAAAATTCAACGACTGGGTCAATCACATTTAAAATTGGCAAATCATCTCCCAGAAAATCTTTTAAATCCTGATATCCTAATGACGAGGCTGTATTGCAAGCAATTACAATAGCTTTACATCCTTGCTCCTGTAAGAACTTCCCGATTTTTAAACTATAATATTTAATCGCTTCCTCAGATTTGTCGCCGTAAGGCATGTGAGCGGTATCTCCAAAGTAAATCAGGCTTTCATTAGGCAAAACATTTCTGATCGCATTCGCAACTGTTAAACCACCAATTCCCGAATCAAAAATACCAATAGGACTCTGCATCTATATAAGTTTAATGCTTAAAGCTAAAGCCTTGAAGCGATTAAAACGAAAGTACAATTTAAAACAAAAATGCGAAACTGAAATCTATTCAGTTTCGCATTTTTAATAGTTTTCTGCTTTTGACTCCCGATAATATGGAGAAAGCTTCAGACATTTTTTATTTAACTCCTAATTTTGCTTTAACTTCAGCCATAATATCAATACCGCCATCGAAGTAAACAATACCAGGTTGTGTTGTATCAAAAACATAAGCATAACCTTTTTCTTTTGCCACTACTTTTACTGCATCTTCCGCTTTCTTAAGAATTGGATCATAAAGCTCGCTTCTTTTCTTTTCGAAATTATCACTTGCTTTTTGTTGATATTCTTGAATACGAGTTTGTAAATCCTGAATTTCTTTAACTCTGGTTTCTTTCATTGCATCACTCAAAGTTTTCTCTGCTGTTTGGAAAGCTTGCACTTTTGCTTGATATTCTGTGTACATGGTTTTTCCATCTGCATCCAAAGTGCTTTTGTAAGTTTCTAATTGCTTATCAGCATTAACAACTTCGGGCATTGCCTTAATTAATTCCGCAGAATTAATATGAGCAATTTTCTGTTGAGCACTTACTAGGTTTGCTGTAAATAATAAACCTCCTGCTACTAAAACAATCTTAAATAATTTTTTCATTTTTTGATTTTGTGTATTAATTTGATTTTACGATTTTAAAATAAATATTGCTATTTAGCAAATGATCCTGGCTTATAACCCATTCTGGTAATAATATCATTAGTACCATCAAACGTTGATCTTGCAAATAATAGTGTAACTGTACTTTTATCGATGATGATATCTATACTTTCGCTGTTTGCATAATCTTCAACAGCTTTAGCTACTCTATCTTGTATAGGTTTGATTAATCTTATTTTTTGGTTGAACAATTCACCTTGAAAACCAAAACGTTGTTGCTGTGAATCAATCGCTTCTTTTTCTCTTTTTTCTATTTCAGTTTCCCTTTGCTTTTTCATAGCATCAGTTAATAAAACCCTATCTCCCTGATATTCTTTTTGCATCTTATTAACTTCAGCAAATTTAACATCAATTTCTTTCTGCCACTGCTCTGCTAAGGCATCCAATTGCTTTTGTGCCGAAGAATATTCGGGAATATGTTTTAATATATACTCTGAGTCTACATAAGCAACTCGTTGTGCAAAGGCAACTGCGCCAAGCATAACGAACAATATGGACAGAATAATATATTTTCTCATTAAATATTAATTAAAACCGCCTAGCTGTTGTGCAATACTAAAGTGAAATTGTGCGCCATTAGCTGCTGCGTTTCCAGGTATTTTATCAAATCCATAACCGTAGTCAATTCCTAATAATCCAAATATAGGTAAGTAAATTCTTGCTCCTACACCTACCGATCTTTTCACATTAAACGGATTAAAATCTTTAAACGTATTCCATGTGTTACCACCTTCGGCAAATGCCAGAACAAATACAGTCGCAGATTGATTCAAAGTAATTGGGTGTCTTAACTCTAAAACATATTTATTGAATATTGGACTTCCTGCTGTTGTTGGCGAGCCTTCTGGAACTACGGAATTATTTGTATACCCTCTTAATCCAATCACTTCAGACCCTTGTAAGAAATCAAATCCTTGTAAACCGTCACCACCTAATTTAAATCTGCCAAATGGAGCTTGACCAACATCTTTACTGTAATAACCTAAGAATCCAAATTGAGCTTGAGCTTTCAACACTAATTTGCCATAAATTCTCTGGAAAAATTGAGATTCAAATTTCCACTTATGATATTCTGCAAATTTGTACTTATCAGAAGTAGCAAGATTATTATAATTTTTACCATTGAAAGATGAATATGGTAAAGTAGCCTGAACTGTGAATTTAATATTCGAACCGGAAGTTGGAAAAATAGGTGCATCAACAGAGTTTCTACTTAAAACCTGGCTGATACTTAAATCATAAGAATCTCCATTTTCGAATAAATAACCAGCGTAGTTCCTCAATTTAAACTGTTGAAGATTTGCGGCATAATCAATTCTAAAATAATCATCAGGCCATTTTAATTGCTTGCCTAAGCTGAAAGTTAATCCATTCAACCTTATTTTTTGAAAACTAGGATTACTATTTGATAAACCATTACTTTGAAGAGAAGTAAATGCACTTATCCCAAAATAAATAGGCTTTTTACCTCCAAACCATGGTTCTGAAAAAGAGAAACTATAGGATTGATAAAATTTACCATTCGTTTGTCCTCTTATACTTAGCTTTTGTCCATCGCCTTTAGGTAATGGCTTGTATGCTTTTAAATTGAATAGATTTTTTGCAGAAAAGTTATTAAATGTTAGGCCTAAAGTACCCACCACTCTGCCACCGCCAAAACCACCAGAAAGTTCTATCTGATCAGAAGGCTTTTCTACTACCGTGTATTGAATATCAACCGTTCCGTCTACTGGATTTGGAATGGGTTTGATATCAATTTTTTGCTCATCGAAATTTCCTAACTGGGAGATTTGTCTTTGTGAACGTACCAATAAATCTTTTGAAAATTTCTGACCCGGCTTAGTTCTAATTTCTCTTAAAACTACCTTATCATTGGTGAGCTCATTTCCTTTTAATATAATTTTATTAACTGTGTATTGCGGCCCTTCATAAATCCTTATATCTAAATCTACTGTATCGTTATATATTTTGGTCTGTACCGGATCGGCGTTAAAAGTTAAATATCCATCATTCAAATATAAAGATGATACGTCTTCGCTAGAAGGACTGCTTCTTAAGGTTTTCTCTAATTTAGCTTCACTAAAAACCTCACCTTTATCTATCTTTAGTACTTGTTTTAAGATATCTGAAGAATATTTTGCGTTACCTGAAAATTTAATATCACCAAAATAATACTTAGGACCCTCATGCAATTTCATACCAATGTTTACAGATTTATCATCATGTCTATAGACTGAATCTGAGATAATTTCTGCGTCGCGATATCCTTTTTCACGCATCTTGGTAATCATGGTTGTTTTGTCTTCTTCGTATTTATCACGAAGAAATTTACCTGATCCAAATATCTTATAGAAGGCTCTTTCGTGAGTCTTTTTAAGATACTTCTTCAGCTTTGCATCAGAAAAATCTTTATTTCCTTCAATATTAATTGCATTAACTTTTACCTTACTTTTCTTGTCTACATCAACTTTCACAATTTGGCTGTTTACGTCTGAAGTATCTTTAACTGGCGTAATTTTTATTGTAGTATTCAAATATCCCTTTTCGTAAAAATGCTTTTTGATAATTGAATTTATATTATTTTTTAAATTATCATTAACAATTTTACCTTTTAGATTATTCAATTTTTCTTGAATATCGTTAGTCTCGCTTTTAGATAATCCTGATAATTTTATTCTAGAAACCCGTGGCCTCTCCACTAAATTTAAATCAAAGAAAATAGTATCTCCAGAGATTTTATTGATTTCTAAAGAAACATCATCAAAAAGACCTTGCGCCCAAAGGTTTTTAACAGCAGCCGAGGTGGCATCACCTGGCACCAAAATTCTGTCACCAACATTTAGTTTAGAAATAGTGATTAATACCGATTGATCAAGGTACTTCACTCCATTTATATTAATACCACCAATGGTGTATTCTTTAGGATTCGAATAATTTAAATCGGTTCCCGGTTTAGAGGAAGACGTTCTTAAGCCTTGTGAAAAAGCTTGAAAAGAAAGACCTGTAAAAAATATAATTATAAAAAAATTCTTCATCTACTTGTTTATGGCGGCTAAATTACTGCTAATCTTTGTTAAATTTTGTTAAAAGTAAAATTAGCCAATCTGTTCACTTGTTAACCCAAATCTGCGCTCTCTTTGTTGATAATCATACACCGCCTTAAATAAGTCTTCTCTTCTAAAATCTGGCCATAAAGTGGGGGTGAAGTAAAGCTCGGCATAAGCTAATTGCCATAATAAATAGTTACTGATGCGATGTTCTCCACTAGTCCTGATCATTAATTCAGGATCTGGTAAATTATGAGTAGAGAGGTAAGATTCAAACATTTTTTCGTTAATATCATCAGCCTTTAATTTACCGGATGTGGTATCAGCAACTATCTTTTTCGTTGCATTTAATATCTCCCATCTAGAACTATAGGATAAAGCTAAAGTTAAAGTTAACCGACTATTATTTGAGGTTTTTGCTATCGCTTCTAACAACTCATTATGACATCTTTTTGGTAAAGATTCTAAATCACCGATAGCATTTAATTTTACGTTATTTTCCATTAAAGTTTTGGTTTCCTTATTAATGCTACTTACTAGTAATTCCATTAATGCGGTTACTTCTAACTTTGGACGGTTCCAATTTTCAGTTGAAAAAGCGTAGAGTGTTAAATTTTTTATCCCAACTTCTGCGGCTCCTTCAACGGTATCTCTAACTGCTAAAACACCATTTTTATGTCCGAAAACCCTCATCTTACCTTTTTCTTTTGCCCAACGACCATTGCCATCCATAATGATGGCAACATGTTCTGGCAACTTATCAAGATTCAACTTTTCTCTAAAACTCATTAATTATATATAATCTGCAATTAAAAAGGACATTTTTGGCTTACAAAGGTATAAGATAAGGTTATACCCACAAATACATAACTGTCCTTTTTTCTAAAATCTCCTCTTTGGGTACCAGGAACCCCAATTTTATTCAATGATCTATCTGCTAATGCTCTTCTTATGGCTGTATTTTCGGGAGAATTTCCCTGTAATTGTGCTTGATCTGCATAATTTCCACTCACATCATCTAAATAATCGGTCGAAGTATTACGGAAACCTGCATGTGCAGCAATATTAAAATATTGACCAAAATTAAATTTAACTCCTGCTCCTACAGGGATGCTATATGTTGTTGTTTGGTAGCTATTTATTTGTCCTTCTGTATTATAGTACTTCAATTCGTAAGTTCTTCCATCATAGTTGGTTTTTGGATTAAAAGCTGCGAGAGAAATTCCCGAATAAAGGTAGGGTGTAAAGTGAACTTGATGATAATCAAAGCCGTAATCGAAAAAATTGAACTCTAGTTGTAAACTCAACTCCGTCAATGGCGAATAGAAGCTTAAATTACGATCTCTTTCTTGTTGGTAGGGAGATTTTGATTCATCTGCACTAATTTTGCCTGATATTAACTCCATTTTTAGGGACCAATAACTATCAAAATTTCTTTTCACCATACCGCCAAATGCAGGATGATTAATCTGATGAAAGTTATTTTGATTTAAGTCTCCCATGTATCCAAATCCACCAGCAGTAACACCTAATTCCCATGTTTGAGCTAAAGCAGGACTGATTCCTGCCAACATAAAAAGTATAAATACTTTAAAAGAATTTGTCATTAAGATGGCTTAGTAGTTTCTGGTATCTATACCCCAAAGCAATTTATTTCTTAACGTTGATAGGTAGCTTTCATTGTTTAATCTCACCAAATTGATATTAAAATCTGCTCTTTTAATATTTATTTTTATATCAGACCCTGTTATTTCAGTCCTAGAATCACAGCTTACCAAATATTTAGAACTGCGACCTTCTACTTCAAAAGTGAGTACATTTTGATCAGATAAAATAACCGGACGAACATTTAAATTGTGCGGTGAAATTGGTGTAATTAAGAAATTACCTGATCTTGGAAAAACAATAGGCCCACCACAGCTTAAGGAATAAGCAGTTGACCCTGTTGGGGTTGCAATAATTAATCCGTCTGCCCAGTAAGAATTTAGGAATTCCCCGTTCAGGTAACAGTGGATTAAAATCATCGCAGAAGTATCTCTTTTTAAGATAGTGACATCATTTAGCGCAAAATTTAAATCACCAAAAAGATCTAAGTTTGACTCTATTTTAAGTAACGCTCTGGTATCTAAAGAAAACTTCTTGTTTACCAGCCCTTCAATTGCTGATTTTATCCCTTCTTTATTAATACTTGCTAAAAAGCCTAAACGTCCGAAATTGATACCAATCATAGGAATTCCAGAATCTCTCACTAACGTCACGGTGTCTAGCATGGTTCCATCACCCCCTAAACTAATCATTACTTCAACATTATCTTTTAGATCGTGATGAGTCTTAAAAGCACCAAATTGCTTTGGCAGAAAAAGTTTATCCTTTACAAAATCATAAAAATCCTGATAAATTAACACCTCAACTTTCCAATCTACCAAGCAATCGAAAACTTGTTGTACATAAGGTAAAACTGAATTATTAAATTGTCTACCGTAAATACCTATTTTCATCAAAATGATTTTTAAAAACTTAGATAATTCATTAAAGAATCAAAACGATCAGAAACTCCCCCGTTTTTATCAGAATAGTTGTAGGTGGCTAAAACCACATATTCATACCTTAAAAACGATGCGACAATTTGGCTGATATCTGTTTTGTTGACTTTTATTGTAACCTCCATCTTGGTAGAATCGGTAATGTTACGTGTATATGAACTTAATATTTGTGCATTTTCAGATTCTACAATCTGCGCTATGTGAGCTAAAGAATTGTCTCGATTATTAATTTCTAAAACGATGATGGCACCAGTTTGACCAACCAACGTAATACTTGCGAAATATTCCAGTAAGCTATTGATACTAATTAAACCAAGATAATTCATTTTATCGTCTAAAACAGGAACAACTGTTAGTTTCTGTTCATAGAAAACCCTAATTACATCATAGATATGTTGGTTTTCTAAAACGTACGGATTAACTAATGTTAAATTTAGCGAGCCAATAGGTGTGTTTTCGTCGGCAACTTCAATTAAATCATCTTCAGAAATTAGACCAAGAAATTGTTGATTATTCACAATTGGAAGGTGATTGACCTTGAATTCTGACATACGATTAAATACCTTCTTTATAGGATCAGAAGTTTTAATTGGTGGAATAACATCAGAAATCAATTCACCTGCAATCATTAATTATTAATTTTCTTTAAAAATTTACGAAGTATCGTATTAAACTCTTTGGGACGTTCCATCATGGGTGCATGACCACATTTTTCTACCCAATTTAATTCAGAATCTGGAAGTAAAACGTGAAACTCTTCAGCTACCTCAGGAGGAGTGATTTTATCGTTCCTGCCCCAAATTAGTGAAACCGGGATTTTTATCTTGGACAAATCTTTTGACATATTATGTCTAATAGCAGATTTAGCCATTGCTAAAATCCTGATTACTTTATGTCTGTTATTAACAATTTCATAAACTTCGTCAACTAATTCTTTGGTTGCGGTTGTTGGTTCATAGAAAGTGTATTCGACTTTTCCTTTGATGAATTCGTAATTTTCTCTTTTAGGGAACGAGCCGCCAAAAGCGTTTTCGTACAAACCCGAACTTCCTGTTAAAACCAAAGCCTTAACAAATTCTTGATGAGCTATGGTATAAATCAAGCCAACATGCCCACCTAAAGAATTACCTATAAGTATGACATGATCGTACTCTTTGAATTTCACAAACTTATGAACGTATTTCGCTAAAGTTTTTACGCCGGTAGTTAAAAGGGGTAAGTCATAAATAGGAAGCATTGGAATTACCACTTTATATTGTCCCTTAAATTCTTCTATTACCCCTTCCCAATTACTTAAAGCACCCATCAAACCGTGAAGCAGCAATAAAACTTCTCCTTCTCCTTCCTCAATGTATCTGAAATCTTTTTCTTCTTTAATGATGTACTCCATAAATTCACAAAAATATTGTGTGTGTGTATCTTGTGCTAAGTTAATAGTCTGTTTTTAATTTGAGTATAAAAACCAATTAAATATTGAATGTAAGCCAATAAAAGTGATAACTGATTAAGCAAATATTCCTTTTATAGTTTCTGAAATTGCTTTCCCATCAGCCTTTCCAGCTAATTCTTTATTGGCAACACCCATTATTTTCCCCATCTCTTTAACTGACGACACATTTAATTTCTCAATTAAACTCTTAATATAGGTGTTTAATTCTTCCTGCGAGAGTTGTTTTGGTAAATATTTTTCTATTACCTCAATTTCATCAATTTCTATTTGATATAAATCTTCTCGATTTTGCGTTTTATAAATTTCTGAGGATTCTTTTCTTTGTTTCACCAGCTTTTGCAAAACTTTTATTTCTGCATCTTCAGTAATCTCTGTCGATGCGCCTTTCTCTGTTTTAGCTAAAAGCAATGCCGATTTAACTGCTCTCAAGCTTCTCAAACTAGTCTCGTCTTTTGCCAACATGGCTGTTTTAATATCCTGATTGATGGTTGTTTCTAATGACATAAATTCGATTTGAAAATTAACGATCTGAAGTTTACAAACTTAATAAAATGTGAGATTAAGCAACGGTATTATAAATTCTTATTCCAATAAAATGCGGAGCCTTGCGCCGTTGGCATAATTACCAAATCATTGATATTTACATGTGCCGGACGACTGGTTGTAAAATAAATAGTTTCTGCAATGTCAATAGCTTCTAATGGGTCGTAACCATCATAAACTTTATTCGCTTTTTCTTGATCTCCATGAAAACGAACCATAGAAAACTCTGTCTCTACTGCTCCAGGATGGATGCCTGTAACTTTAATTCCATGTTGCAATAAATCAATCCTCATTGCTTTGTTTAAAGCATCCACTGCATGTTTAGTGGCACAATAAACATTCCCATTGGCATATACTTCTTTACCAGCAATTGAACCTAAATTAACAATGTGTCCTTTTTTTGCAGAGATCATCCAGTTTGAAACGATCTTAGAAACGTACAAAAGTCCTTTAATGTTAGTATCAATCATGGTATCCCAGTCATCTAAACTACCATTTTGGATAGCGTCTAAACCTTGGCTCAAGCCTGCATTATTGATGAGGATATCTACTTTTTTCCAATCAGCTGGTATGGCATTTAATGCTTTTTCAACTTCCGATCTATTTCTAACATCAAACTTTGAAGTTAAAACTTCAATTTCATATTTAGCCTCCAGATCAGCTTTAAGCTCATTTAATTTCTCGGATCTTCGTCCGGTAATGATTAGATTATACTTATTTTGAGCATAGACTTCGGCACATGCTTTACCAATTCCAGAGGTTGCTCCCGTAATTAAAACGATTTTAGACATTGACATTTGGTGAAATTAAGAATTATTTTTTTTCTATTCGAAATATAAACTGAAGACAAAATTTCTTAAGAAAAGTTTTTCGATTGGATTAGCATACGGCGTATCATCACGCTTTAAAATACTGTTTACAGAGTTGCTAAGCTTGATTTCTGGAGATAGTTTAAAAAACTCGAAATAGAGATCGAAGCCTATAGCTACTTCGTAAGAAAGTATTCCTTTTTTATTTTTTAGAAACTTATTAATAGCTGTTTCTCCTGCATCCTGAGCTTTTTTTGATGATGCTACATCAATCCCATACTTAGCTCCTGCTAATAGATAAGCTCGAAAATTATTTCTCCTATCTGATTTTAATTTAATACCAACAGGAAATTCGGCCATGGTAGATTGAACTGTTCTCCGAGTAAAACCGTCTGGAGATTGCACACCAGACTGATCTCGTGACATACCATCTTTAAATTGATAGTCAATAATTCGATCTGCAAAAATTAAACTTGGTGTAAATCTTAAATTAACGTTTGGAGTGATGTGTAAATCAGTTACAAAACCAATCCCAAAACCAGGTTTTGAAATAGATCGGATACTATTTAATGAATCTGTAACCTGTATGCCGCCCTCAAAAAATGGAGCTCGCCAACTAGGTGTTTTTTGAATTTTATATTCAGAACTGACATATTGAAAGTTAAAACCAAAATGTATATTTTGATCATCTACACCACCACCATAATTACCTTGTGCAAATAATTTAGGAGTGAAAAATAAAAAAAGTAAAAAGTAAAAAGTTAAGCTTTTTATCATTTAATACCCGTATAGATGGAACAAATGCCAAACGCTAAAGGCCTGGCTTTGGTATTTTTATAACCCACTTTATCCATCAAATCTGTGAACCTTTTACCATCAGGAAAAGCATTAACAGATTCTGGCAAATAACTATAAGCTCTCGCATCTTTAGAAAATATCTTACCTATAGTTGGCGTAACATAATTAAAATAGAAATTATATCCTTGTTTGATGGGGAATTTCTTAGGTTTAGAAAATTCTAAAATCACCGCTTTGCCTCCAGGTTTTAAAACACGAAGCATGTCTGAAATACCCTTTTCTAAATTCTCGAAATTACGAACACCGTAGGCCACGGTTACAGCATCAAAACTGTTATCATCAAACAATAATTTTTCCGAATCACCCAAACGAACCTCAAAAACTTCCGATTTATTTCTTTTGATAATTTTCTGATCGGCAATGTTCAGCATCCCTTGAGAGATATCTACACCAATAATCTTCTTTGGTTTCAATATTTCCAACGCCTCAAAAGCAAAATCACCTGTCCCTGTTGCCACATCTAAAATAGTTTCAGGTTTGTCTTGTTGTAATTCCTTGATGGCTTTTTTCCTCCAGATGATATCAATCCCAAGTGACAAAAAATGATTTAAGAAATCATAAGTTTTTGAAATATTATTAAACATATCAGCCACTTGCTCTTTCTTGGTACCTTGCTGATTTTTATACGGAGTTACGTTTTCTGCCATGATTTACTACAAATATACAATTAGTTGATTTGATGATTTGGAAATTTGAAGATTAACTTCATGTCAAAGATTTTGTTTTTTTGATAGAAAGCAGAATCCGAATAAAATAAATTAGATGGGATGAAAAGCCAGCATTGGTCCGATAGCCCTCGAGAGTGCTAACGGACCTTTAAGAACAACTGAACTATAAGAGTATTCACTGCATTAAAATTGCTTTTCTAATAGCTAAACAAACTATTGACTAATGAACTAAAAACTTACATTTGTAGGATGATTATTAAATCGGCAGAATTTACGGTGAGTAACACCAAAATCAGCAAATTACCACTCCCAACATTAGCAGAGTATGCTTTTATTGGACGTTCTAATGTCGGGAAATCGTCATTAATTAATATGTTGGTTGGTGTTAAAGGCTTAGCTAAAACCTCACAAAAGCCCGGAAAAACCCAATTGATTAATCATTTTTTAATTAATGATAGCTGGTTTATTGTTGATTTACCGGGTTATGGTTATGCAAAAAGTTCTAAAAGTAACCGCCACGAATGGGCGAAATTCATCCGACATTATCTCGAGAAAAGAGAAAGTCTACAATGTGTTTTTGTATTGATTGATAGCCGATTAGAACCTCAAAAAATAGATATTGAATTTTGTTGTTCCTTAGGCGAAAGAGGAATTCCCTTCGTTTTATTGTTCACCAAATCAGATAAACAGGGTGCTCCAAAATCTCAGCAAAATATGGCTGCTTTTAGAAAATCGCTTTTAGAGTTTTTTGAAGATATCCCCCAAATGATTTTAACCTCTGCAGAAAACCATTTAGGCAAAGACGATGTTTTGAAAATGATTGATGAGACGAATCAGAATTTTGTGGTTCCCGAGTTTAATTTGCCTCAATAAGTTTATCAAATAAATGAAAAAATACCTTTCATTAGTTACCTTTTCGCATACCATCTTTGCAATGCCATTCGCGTTCATTGGCTTTTTCTTAGCTATCAATACTACTTCGGCTAGTTTTTCGTGGCTTAAATTAGGATTGATGATTTTATGTATGGTTTTCGCTAGAAATGCAGCGATGGCTTTTAACCGATATTTAGACAGAGATATCGATGCAAAAAATCCACGAACCAAACAAAGAGATATTCCCGCTGGAAGAATAACAGCAAAAAACGCTTTACTTTTTACCATCATTAATTGTTTCCTATTTATTGGTGCAACTTGGTTCATCAACCTGCTGTGTTTCTTCTTATCACCAATTGCTTTAATAGTGGTTTTAGGTTATAGCATCACTAAAAGATTTACCGCTTTGTGCCATTTAGTTTTGGGTTTAGGTTTATCACTAGCTCCTATTGGCGCTTATTTGGTTGTAACTGGTGAATTTGCCTTGTTGCCTATATTATTCTCCCTAGCTGTTTTATGTTGGGTAAGTGGTTTTGATATCATTTACGCTTTGCAGGATGAGGATTTTGACCGAGTAGAAAATCTACATTCCATTCCCTCCTATCTAGGAAAGAAAAATGCTTTAATG
>JACMOI010000092.1 GCA_014378105.1 Pseudopedobacter sp. | reverse complement strand
TACTGTGATGAGAGCTGTAGAATCTGCAGTTTCTGCAAACCATCATCTAAAACCAGTTAACGATTGGACTTCAAAATTTATCTTTCCTCCTTATGATTTTAGTATTGCCAATTCAATGGTTACTAATTTCCATACTCCAGAATCAACTTTATTAATGATGGTTGCCGCTTTTGGAGGTTATGAAAATGTAATGAATGCTTATGAAGTTGCTGTAAAAGAAAAATATAGATTCTACAGTTATGGTGATGCCATGTTAATCATCTAAAAATATAAAGACCGAAAATTTCGGTCTTTTTTGTTTAATTAGCATTTGATGGAAAAAGAAGTATATTCATACTATGCAATAATAGTTGCTGGCGGTAAAGGGAAGCGAATGCATCATGATTTACCAAAGCAATTTATCCCGATAAATGGCTTGCCCATTTTGATGCATAGTATAAATGCCTTTCATCAAAATGAGTTTAAACCAGAAATTATTCTGGTTTTAGCGGAAGTTGATCTAAAAGTTTGGCAAAATTTAATCAATCAATATCAATTTGATATTCCTCACCAAATTGCATTTGGTGGAGCTGAAAGATTTCATTCGGTAAAAAATGGTTTTTCAAAAATTGATGTGCAAAATTCGATTATTGCCATACATGATGCGGTTAGACCTTTAGTTTCTCAAAAAACGATTTCGAATTGTTTTAAAACAGCTTTAACAAAAGGCAATGCAATTGCCGCAATTCCATCGAAAGATTCGTTGAGGAGCTTAAAAGATGGCTTATCAGTATCTTTAAATAGGTCAGAAACCTATCTGGTACAAACGCCACAAACTTTCCAATACAGTCAGCTCAAGAAAGCTTACGAACAAGAATTTTCAATAAATTTCACTGATGATGCTTCTGTTGTAGAAAAAGCAGGATTCCCTATTCTGTTAGAAGCGGGGGATCAGTTTAATTTTAAAATTACTTTTCCGGAAGATTTAATAATAGCAGAAATTTTATTAAAAAGTGATACTTAATATCTTAAGATATCATTTAACGTTTGAATTGCTAAGTTTAATTCACCTTTAGAAATAAAACCAATTCGTTTGATGAGCCTGTCTTTTGATACTGATCTGATATGAAAGACCAATAATTCGGATATTTTTTCCAAACCATTATTATCATTTGGATTAAGAATTGGATTTCCTTTATAATTTTTGACTTTAGTAGTCAGCGGAGCCGTAATAACTACATTCAAATACGTATTTAAAAGATTTCCACTTAAGATTACTATGGGACTATGTCCAGATTGTTCACTTCCTTTTATTGGGTCTAAAGAAGCATACCAAATTTCACCTTGCTTCAATATCAATCTGTTTAAAATAATCCTCCATACCTTCTTCTGCAATTATCAAAATATCTTTATCGTCAACAGAAGTTTTATACGATTTCATATATTCCGCTTTATTTAATTGATCAAGGTAAATGCGTAGCGCTTTTTCAATCAATCTGTTTTTAGGTAATTTAAGTTTTGCAGCCACTTCTGTAAGCAAATCCATCAAATCGTCAGGAAGTGTACTCGTAAATGTTGTCATATCAAATTATATTTCAACAAATTTACAATTTATATTTATAAATCATACATATAAAATGAGAGATTAAACAAATTAATCTCTCATTTATTAGTTAGATTTTATTTAAACCTAAGCGCCTCTTATTACTCTAAGTAAAATAGCAATTATAGCTATTACTAAAAGAATATGAATAAGCCCCCCACCGAATGGAGATACAAATGCGCCGAAGACCCAAACAATAATTAAGATTACTGCTATTAAATAAAGTAAATTTCCCATGATTAATTTGATATAAGATTTAACATTTTTTTAATTATTAAATCTTAAACTAAAATCAGACCAAGAAATAAAAATGCTTTAAAGTTGTGATTTAGATGTTTTTATTACAAACCAGCTGGTATTAATTTGTATACAATACCGTACAAAAAAAGGACTCAATTAATTGAGCCCTTTTTTTAATATTCATCTTCATTAAAGAAGAAATCATCCTTAGTAGGGTAATCGGGCCAAATTTCCTCAATGTTTTCATAAGGTTCGCCATCGTCTTCCAATGCTTGTAAGTTTTCAATCACTTCAACCGGAGCACCAGAACGAATTCCGTAATCAATTAACTCATCTTTGGTTGCTGGCCATGGAGCATCTTCTAAATGTGATGCTAATTCTAAAGTCCAATACATATTATTAGAATTTTATTTTATTCTGTTTTGCAAAATTATATTAAAATTTAAGCTTTACTAAAAAAGTTTTCAACAATTATTAAACCCTTGGTAACCAAATATTTTCTTCGCTTTTTTTATCGAAAGTAATTTTTCTACTCAACGTAAAAAGATAATCAGAAAGCCTATTTAGATAAATAATCACTTTTTCATCAACAAATTCTGTTTCAGCCAAGTGTACAGAGATTCGCTCTGCCCTACGGCAAACGCAACGAGCTAGATGAGCAAAAGAGGCAGTTGTGTTTCCACCTGGAAGAATAAAATGCTTTAATTCAGGTAATTCTTCATTCATTCTGTCCATTTCCTTTTCTAAAAACTCAATATCTGTTTCTTTTAAATCTGGAATTTTCATTTTTGATTTCTTAGGATCAGAAGCAAGTGTCGATCCTATAGTAAAAAGACGATCTTGAATTTCCTTTAAGGTATCCTTATCCACCTCACCAATTTCCTGATCCCTAATCAAACCTATATAAGAATTCAATTCATCTACCGTTCCGTAAGCTTCTATTCTTAAATGATGCTTTGGAACCCTTGTGCCGCCAATCAAAGAAGTGAAACCTTTATCGCCAGTTTTTGTGTATATTTTCATTAAAGATTATTTTATTATGATTCTATTTTGATATTATATTATTGCATTAACCATAATGCTAATTCACAAAGACTACAACGGGATTAGCAAAGATTCATGGTTTTTACAATAACTCATTGTTAAATTATTAAACCATTAGCTATTGAGATACTTAAGAATATCCAATGATATCACAATTACAGCAAAAACCAGAAATTGTTTAATAAAAAAGGCGAGTTCATTAGAACCCACCTTCAAAACTTAAACTAAAAACTTCTTTTACAGCTCGCTAAGTTTAGACGAAACTGTTTTAATATCTTTATTTTGATAATCTTCTTCGATTAAACCATCACGCATACGCACAATACGGTGAGCATGCTGGGCAATATCTTCTTCGTGTGTTACAATAATAATCGTGTTTCCCTTAGAATGAATTTCTTCAATTAGTGCCATGATCTCTATAGATGTTTTGGTATCTAAATTTCCAGTTGGCTCATCAGCGAGGATGATGGATGGATTATTAATTAAAGCCCTAGCAACAGCAACTCTCTGACGCTGACCACCAGAAAGTTCGTTTGGTTTATGATGAATACGATTTCCTAAGCCTACGTTTTCTAAGGTAGTTTTAGAGCGTAAATCCCTGTCCTTTTTCTTAACACCTGCATAAATCAAGGGAAGCGCAACATTATCTTGGGCAGTAGAACGAGGCAAAAGGTTAAAAGTTTGAAAAACGAAACCAATTTCTTTATTACGAACAGTTGCCAATTCGCTATCTGTCATTTGGCTTACGTTAATGCCATTCAAAATATATTCTCCCTTTGTGGGTGTATCTAAGCAGCCTAAAAGATTCATTAAGGTAGATTTTCCTGAACCTGAAGGCCCCATTAGAGCCACGAATTCGCCTTTATTTATGGTCAAAGAAACCGACTTTAATGCGTGTATCGTCTCGGTACCAATTACGTATTTTCTGCCTATATCTGTGATCTTTATTAATGGCTGCATTTTACTTTTTATTGAGTTTGACAAACAAAGTAGGTGCTTTGTTACAGGAAAAATAAAATTCTTTAGCAGAATTTTATTTTTGAATCACTTTTGATACTTTAAAGTAAGTATCATTCTTTAATGGGGCATTACTTAAAGCTTCCTCACGGGTCATTTCCTGAATCACTTCGTCTTTTCTTAAGACATTAACAGCATCATTCATATAAATTAAAGGCTCGACACCCTCAGTATCTAATTCATTAAGTTTAGCCATAAAACTCAAAATCTCGCTTAATTCTTCAATTGACCTTTCCTTCTCGGCTTCAGTTAATTCTAACCTTGCCAAATGAGCGATTTTATCTACAGTTGCCTTATCAATTTTCATTTTCAGAGTGCTTAAATCTTTGTTAAAGCCACTAATTTATAACTTGTAATCTAATTTCGAGCTTATTTTATCGTAAACCAATTTTTTAAGTGCTTCATCATCATCAGTTTTTAGCCCTTTTGTATCAATTGGGGTGTGAACATATATTCTAGAAATTCCTGGTTTACAACCATAGGTTTTACCGTCGTCCCAACAAATTTTCCAGTTATCAATAATCGTGACTGGTATGATTGGAATTTGATGTTCTATGGCTAATCTAAAAGGCCCGTTTTTAAACTCATGAAGTATTGGAGGATACTCCTCTCCTATTTTTCCTTCCGGAAAAATTACTGGTATCATCCCTTCTAAAATTCTTTCAGATGTTTTTTTGAAGGCTCTAAAAGCCGATATTTTACTATCACGATTAAAAGGAATATCAATGCTTCTAAAGTATAAAGCTACAATTGGATTTTTTAGCAGGTCATCTTTACCTAAATAAAAAAAGTTATTGTTTAAAGCCATACTCATTGCAAAAACATCCAAATTAGATGCATGATTTGGACAGATTATATACGTTTTACTCCAATCTATTGGTGTTGCATAAATAGACTTAAAAAATATCCCACTTAAAGCAGAAGAAAAAAAGACAGAAATTTTTCTAATAAAATTAAGCTTCTTATATCTACTTGGTTTTCTGGAATAGAAATATAAAAAAGGATAGGTAAGGATAAAAATTATGCCAATCATGGTATGATTCCATAAGCGCAAAAATTGCCTCAATATTCTTTTCATCAAGCCAAAAATAGAAATTTTCCTTACTTTCGCGACATTATGGAAACAGTTGTTAGCGGAATCAGATCTACCGGTAAATTACATCTTGGAAATTACTATGGTGCAGTAAGTAATTTTGTAAAAATGCAACATGAGTATAATTGCTATTTTTTTATTGCTGATTATCACTCATTAACCACTCATCCAACTCCTGAAAACCTTCATGGAAACATTAAACAAGTATTAGTAGAATATTTAGCCGCTGGTTTAGATCCTGAGAAGAGTACTTTATATATTCAATCTGATGTTCCAGAAATTGCTGAATTGTACTTATATATGAATATGAATGCCTATTTGGGAGAATTAGAAAGGGCAACTTCTTTCAAAGATAAGATAAGAGCTAATCCTGATAATGTAAATGCAGGATTGTTAACTTATCCAGTTTTAATGGCTGCCGATATTTTAATTCATCATGCGACTAAAGTGCCCGTAGGAAAAGATCAAGAACAACATTTAGAGATGTCCCGTACATTTGGAAATCGTTTTAACCATCTTTATCAAACAGAATACTTTAAAGAGCCTTTTGCTTTTAATTATGCCAATGATTTAGTAAAAATCCCAGGTTTAGATGGGAAAGGGAAAATGGGGAAATCTGAAGGTGAAATGAATGCCGTTTATCTTTCAGATACACCAGAAATTATTAGAAAAAAAGTAATGAAAGCGGTTACTGATGGTGGACCAACTCAAGAAAATCAGGAAAAACCTCAAGAAATACAAAATCTATTTGATTTAATGAAGGTGGTATCTCCGGAAGAGACATTGAAACACTTCGGCGATTTATATAATAAATGCCAAATTAGATATGGTGATTTTAAGAAACAACTGGCTGAGGACATGATCATTTCGACGCAGCCAATCAGAGAGAAAATTGAAGATATTTCAAAAGACACCAAGTATTTGAGACAAGTTGCAAAACATGGTGCTATAAAAGCAAGAGAGAGCGCATCAAAAACTATTAAAGAAGTAAGAGAAATTATTGGCTTTAAATCATTTTAATATTAGATTTAGAACTTGTTGAATTTATACAGATCAAAATAAGATATGCACATAGCAATTGTTGGAAATATAGGCGCTGGGAAAACCACTCTTACTGAATTATTAGCTAAAAACTACGGCTGGGAGCCAATGTATGAGGCAGTAGATCAAAACCCTTATTTGGAAGACTTCTATAGCGACATGAAAAGATGGAGTTTTAATCTTCAGATATACTTTTTAAATAGTCGTTTCCAACAAATTACTGAAATTCAAAAAGGGACAAAAGACGTCATTCAAGATAGGACAATCTACGAAGACGCATATATTTTTGCAGAGAATTTGCATGAAATGGGACTAATGACTTCAAGAGATTATGATAACTACCGTTCTATATTCGATAATATCACCTCTTTTATTAACCCTCCTCACCTGCTGATTTATTTAAAAGCATCTGTACCAACTTTGGTAGAAAATATCCAACGTAGAGGTAGAGAATATGAAGCAAGCATCAGAATTGATTATTTGCAGAAATTAAATGAAAAATACGACCGTTGGATTAAAGGTTATAGACAAGGAAAACTATTGGTTTTAGATAAAGATAAACTTGATTTCGCCAATAACCCAGAAGATTTGGGTTTCATTATTGAAAATATTGAAAGAGAAATCAATGGCTTATTTTAAAAATTGCCTATGAAAATTTTAGGAATCATTCCAGCAAGATATGCTTCTACACGCTTTCCTGGAAAACCTTTGATTGATTTAGCCGGAAAATCAATGATTCAAAGAGTTTACGAACAAGCCAAAAAAGCGAAATCATTGGCTGATGTAGTGGTGGCTACAGATGATGATCGTATTTTTAATGCCGTAAAATCCTTTAAAGGCAATGTAATCATGACCTCAGATAAACATCAAAGCGGTACAGACCGTTGTGCTGAGGTTTCTAAAAAAATGATTGGATTTGATGCCATCGTTAATATACAAGGTGATGAGCCTTTAATAGACCCCAAACAAATCAATTTGCTGGCAAGTTGCTTTAATGATATTTCTACAGAACTAGCTACTTTGGTTAAAAAAATAGAAACTTCAGAAGAGCTTTTCAATTATAACACACCTAAGGTAATCATCAACAAAAAAACTGAAGCCATCTATTTTAGTAGGCAAGTGATCCCATATCTCAAAAATGTAGCAGCCGAGGATTTATTAAAAAACCACACTTATTACAAACATATAGGTATTTATGGATATAGAACTACCACTTTAGGTATTATTGCCAAGCTACCAATTTCTACTTTAGAAAAAGCAGAAATGCTCGAACAGCTCCGCTGGATAGAAAGTGGTTACACAATTAAAGTGGCCATTACCAAAAAAGAAAGTTTGGCAATAGATACACCTGAGGATGTACAAAAGGTACTGTCGGCTTTAAAAGCAAAAAATAATTAGCTATGAAGTGGCCTTTGTTTGACCATGCCACCATATGTGTCATCTACAGTATGCATGACAATAAAAGCTTGTTTATCAATACTTTTAACAAGATTTCTCATTTTTGTAACTTCTAATCGAGTGACTACTGTAAATACAATATTTATCTCTCGTTCATCCATTTTAAGATTTTTTACGTAACCTCGTTCTCCCTTATAAATTGTTACCGCTCTACCTAATATTTTAATAATTGCTTGTCTGATTTCTTCATTTTCAACGGAAATAATGGTTACTCCAATATATTCTTCAATACCATGGATAATATAATCCACAGTTTTAGAGGCTGCTAAATAAGTTAAAATGGCGTATAAAGCTGTCTCGACATTTAAAACTAAAGCTGCAACACTAAAAATCGCTATGTTAAATACTAAAATGATATCCCCAACACTCAAACTAATCTTCTTGGATATATAGAGTGCTAAAACTTCTGTTCCGTCGATAACAGCCCCACCTCTAATGGCCATACCAATTCCAGCACCAAGAAAAAATCCTCCAAAAACTGCAATCAATAATTTATCAGACGTTATAATTGGATAAAAGTCAAATGTTAGCATGAAAGCCAGACCAGCAATTGCAGCAATGGTTTTAAAAGCAAACATTTTTGAAATCTGCCGAGAACCCAATAAAACAAAAGGAATATTTACGAGTACCAAAATAATTCCCAAGGAATAACCGGTTTTAATATTTAGGAGAAGTGAGATTCCCATTGCTCCTCCGTCCAAAAAATGATTAGGCAATAAGAAACTCTTTAAACCAAAACTCGCGGAAGTAATTCCCAAAATGATATAAAAAAGCTCTTTAAAAATAACCTGATAATCGGCCTTTTTAATTGCATACCGTATTTTTTTCTTAATTCCCATATTTGTGTTTAATATAAGGTTTTTTTGAATTGAAATAATTTAAGCAAAAACAATTGTAAATTGTTAAATCTAAAAACATAAGTAACATGAATTTAAAAAGTATAAATCCATATAATGGAAAAACTATAAAGTCTTATAAAGAATATTCTACAAAAAAAATCAATTTAAAGATTGAACAGACCCATAATGCTTGGATATTATGGAAAGAAACTTCTTTTAAAGAAAGAAGTATTTTAATGAAAAAGCTAGCCAGAGTGTTAAGATCGAACAAAGAAGAATTAGCAAAGTTGATGACCCTAGAAATGGGAAAACCTTATAAAGCTGGAATGTCTGAAGTTGAAAAATGTGCTTGGGTTTGTGAATATTATGCAGAAAATGCACAAAGTTTTTTAAAAGATCAGGAAATTAAAACTGATGCTGCTAAAAGTTTTGTGGCTTTTCAGCCGATTGGTGTTGTTTTAGCGATTATGCCCTGGAATTTCCCCTTCTGGCAGGTTTTTAGATTTTTAGCTCCTGGATTAATGGCTGGAAATTGTGGCATTTTAAAGCATGCCTCTAATGTGAGTGGTTGCGCTTTAGCCATTGAGAAAATGGTGATAGCAGCCGACTTTCCTAAACATGTCTTCCAAACTTTATTAGTCAGCGGAAAAAAAGTAAATCCCATTATTGGAAATCCTTTAATCAAAGCGGTGACCATAACTGGAAGTACGGCCGCTGGTAAAGCAGTCGCCGAAAAAGCTGGTTCTGTTTTAAAGAAATGCGTCTTAGAATTGGGCGGAAGTGACCCCTATGTGATTTTAGCGGATGCCGATTTAGAAACAGCAGTTGAGGCTTGTGTAAATTCCAGGATGATTAATAATGGACAAAGTTGTATCGCAGCAAAGCGCTTTATAGTCATTAAATCAATTCAAAAAGATTTTATCAAGCTCTTTAAAGAAAAAATGTCAGCTAAAGTGATGGGTAATCCTATGGACGAAAAGACTGAATTAGGTCCTCAAGCGAGAATAGATTTAAGAAACGAACTGCATGAGCAAGTGAAGAATTCTATAAAGAAGGGTGCTAAATGTATTTTGGGGGGAGCAATCCCTAAATGTAAAGGTGCTTTTTATCCAGCTACAATTTTAACGAATGTAAAAAAGGGAATGCCTGCTTATGATGATGAATTATTTGGACCTGTTGCCTCCATTATTTCAGCTAAAAATGAAGAAGAAGCGATCAAAATTGCCAATGATTCAGTATTTGGATTGGGTTCAGCAATATTTACAAAAGATATTAAAAAAGGAGAAAAAATTGCTAAAGAACAATTACAAGCTGGCAGTGCATTTGTCAATGAGTTTGTAAAATCTGACCCTCGACTACCATTTGGTGGCATCAATCAATCGGGCTTTGGAAGAGAATTGGGGACCTTCGGTATTCATGAGTTTGTAAACATCAAAACCGTCTACGTGAAGTAAAATTAAATAATTCTTCAAATTAGTTTCTTTATACTTTTTATTTAATCGTATATTTACGATATATAATTAAAGAAACATGGCTACTAATAAAAAAGAAGCGTTCGAAACTATAGATCAAGAGCTTGCTGAGTTCGCAAAAGCAATTTCACATCCCGCCAGAGTAGCTATCTTAAAGGTTTTATCAGAAAAACAGTCTTGTATTTGTGGAGAAATTGTAGAGGTTTTACCACTTGCACAATCCACTGTTTCTCAGCATTTAAAAGAATTAAAAAATTCAGGGCTAATTCAAGGCACTATTTCAGGTCCGAAATCTTGTTACTGCATTAATGGAGAAAAATTCATCAAATTTCAAGCTGCTTTTAATGCCCTATTTCTTCAATTAAAAAATCAGAATCAAACTTGTTGCTAACATATAAATCATGGAAAATTCAGAAAATATCAAAGAAATGGTAAGGCAAAAATATAGTGAGATTGCTTTACAAGACAAAGAAACCAATAGCACATCTTGCTGCGGCGCAACTAATTCTTGCTCTACCGAGGTTTACAATATCATGAGTGAAGATTATGATGAACTAAAAGGTTATCACGGAGACGCTGATTTAGGGTTAGGTTGTGGATTACCTACTCAGTTTGCTAAAATCAAAAAAGGCGATGTGGTTTTAGATTTAGGATCTGGAGCAGGAAACGATTGTTTTGTGGCCCGATATGAAACTGGACCAGAAGGAAAAGTGATTGGGGTTGACTTCACTCCCGTGATGATTGAAAAAGCTAGGCAAAATGCGGAGAAGTTAGGTTTTAATAATGTAGAATTTAGACAAGGAGATATTGAAAACTTACCGCTTACTTCAAACTCAGTAGATGTAGTAGTTAGTAATTGCGTTTTGAACTTGGTTCCTGATAAAAATCAAGCCATTTCAGAGATTAACAGGGTTTTAAAACCAGGTGGACATTTCAGCATATCAGATGTTGTTTTAGTTGGTAATTTACCCAAAAAATTAATAAATGCTGCTGAAATGTATGCTGGATGTGTTTCTGGTGCGCTACAAAAAGCTGTTTATTTAGAAATCATCAAATTGAATCTGTTTAAAAATATAACCATTCAAAAAGAAAAACCAATTATTATTCCAGATGAAATTTTGGCTAAATATTTATCTGAAAAAGAAATTAGCGATTTTAGAAATAGTGGAACAGGAATTTACAGTATTACAGTTTATGCTGAAAAAGTGGTTTGTATTTCTGGTGGTGGCTGTTGTTAATATAAATTATGGTGATAAAAGAAATGCTTCCCGAATATTGGGAATCTGTAAAGAAAATTTACGAATTAGGAATTGATACGGGTATCGCCACTTTTGAATTAAAAGCTACAGAGTGGGAAGAATGGAATAAAAACCATCTTCCTCACTCCCGTTTAGTATGTTTAATAGACGATAGAGTTGCAGGCTGGATAGCTATATCTGCTATTTCCATTAGAAGTGTTTATCGCGGCGTGGCTGAAACTAGCGTGTATATCCAACCAGCTTTTAAGGGAATGGGGATAGGTATCGTTTTGATGGAGCATCTTATCAAAGAAAGCGAGAAAAATGGTATCTGGACTTTACAGGCTACAATTTTTGAGGAGAACAAAGCTAGTATTCGATTACACGAAAAATCAGGATTCAGAAAAGTGGGTTATCGAGAAAAAATTGGTCAGCTAAACGGCGTATGGCATAATACCATATTATTTGAACGTAGACGTAAAATAGTAGTCGCTTGATGAAAAAGTTATCCTTTTTAGACCGTAATTTAACCTTATGGATTTTCTTAGCTATGGGAATTGGAGTAGCACTTGGCTATTTCATTCCATCTACCGAAGGTTTTATCAACCAATTCAACTCAGGCTCAACAAATATTCCAATTGCTATAGGGCTCATTTTAATGATGTTTCCTCCTTTAGCTAAGGTGAAATACGAAGAAATTCACAAAGTTTTCCAAAACAAGAAAATACTAGGGATTTCGCTGGTTCAAAATTGGATCATTGGCCCAATACTCATGTTTATTTTAGCAGTTATCTTTTTGAGGGATTATCCTGAATATATGACGGGCTTAATTATGATTGGTATTGCCCGTTGCATTGCCATGGTTATTGTTTGGAGCGATTTGGCCAAAGGAGACAACCTTTACACCGCCGGATTGGTCGCTTTCAATTCTATTTTTCAAGTATTCTTTTACAGTTTCTACGCTTGGGTATTCGTTACTAAATTACCTCCACTTTTCGGTTTAAAAGGTTTTGATGTAGATATTACCGTCATTGAGATTGCCAAAAGCGTATTTATTTATTTGGGGATTCCTTTCATTGCTGGAATCTTAACTAGGTATTCTCTAATCAAATTAAAAGGAAAGATATGGTACGAAACTAATTTTATACCAAAAATAAGTCCTATCACGCTGGTTGCACTACTTTTCACCATTTTGGTGATGTTTAGTCTGAAAGGCAATCAGATTATTGCATTACCATTAGATGTTGTTCGTATTGCGATTCCATTGGTTTGTTATTTTTCTATCATGTTTTTTGCAGCATTTTATACTGCAAAAAAAGCAGGAGCAGGTTATGAAAAATCTACCTCTTTGGCTTTTACAGCGGCTGGAAACAATTTTGAGTTAGGTATAGCTATTGCAATTGCTGTTTTCGGTATCAATTCAGGTGTAGCCTTCGCAGCCGTGATAGGTCCTCTAATTGAAGTTCCTGCATTAATATTATTAGTAAAATTTGCTTTAAAACAACAATCAAAATTTAATTAATCATGAAAAATATCCTCTTCGTTTGTATAGAAAACTCTAATAGAAGCCAAATGGCACAAGCTTTTGCTAACATATTTGGTACCGATAAAGTCAAAGCTTACAGCTCAGGATCAAAACCGTCCGGAAAAATAAATCCAAAAGCGATAGCAGCCATGAGCGATTTAGGTTACGATTTAACCACTCACGATTCTAAATCTTTAGATGAAATTCCTCAAGTAGCGTATGAATATGCCATCACCATGGGATGTGGTGATGAATGTCCACTAGTAAATGCTAAACATCGAGAAGATTGGCAATTACCAGATCCTAGAAATATGGAAAGTGAAGAGTTCAATAAAGTAAGAGATGAGATTAAAGAAAGGGTTTTAAATCTTCTCAACAAAATCGATTGCTTTCATAAATCAGAATTGTAACAAAAAGAGCGTTTTAGCATCAAATATTCTAAAAAATTTGATGCTTCATTTTAAAAATTTCCAAAAAAGGTATTATAGCAACCCTATTATCCAAATTGATGATCTCATTCTACAAAAAGGTATTTATTGGATTAAAGGAGTCAATGGTTCAGGGAAAAGCACTTTGCTAAAGTCAATTGCTGGAATTTTGGATTTTAAAGGCGATATTATTTTAAACAAAGAAATCAGCATTAAAAAACAACCGGTAGCTTTTCGATCTGTCGTTAATTTCGCTGAAGCTGAGCCAATTTTTCCTGAATTTTTAACAGGAATGGAAATGGTGAAACTATTTGAATCCGCAAAGAAAGGGACAAAAGAACAATCAGAACAGTTGATTGCTATTTTCAAGATGCAAGATTACATCCACGAGCGCTTAGGAACATATTCTAGTGGGATGCTCAAGAAACTTTCTTTGGTTTTGGCATTTTTGGGACATCCCAACTTAATTCTTTTAGATGAGCCCTTAATCACATTAGATACCGAAGCTTTAGGTATTCTATGTCAGCTAATCATTGATAAGTATCATGAAGGAATCAGTTTCATCTTATCTTCTCATCAGGATTTAAATCATGAGCTGTTCCCTCAGTCATCCATTTTAATGGTCGAAAACAAATCTTTAAATTTTATTGAATGAATTTTCCCGTTTTAAAAGTTCTAGATAAAACATTTGTAAAAGCATTTTACCGCAATCATTCTGGTTTATTACTGTTTTTCTTCATAGCCATTTTCTCCTATTTCTTTTTTATGAAAACGGCAGGAGACGTAACAAGAGAAATGCAGGTGCTTTATGAAATTAAGCTCACCTTATTATTTGCCACCAATCCATTAATGCTGGCTTTTGTATTTTTTATATGGCTGATCTACACTTTTAAAAGCTGGCAATTTGTGGCTAAACAGTTTTTAATGGAGGATCAACAGTTTCTATTTTATAGTCTTGGAGCGATAAATAAAAAAACGCTCTTCATAAATTGGTTTTTATTACAGACCCGAATCACTTTACCCATTATACTTTTCGGTGCATTTGCGATAATCATTGGCATCTTTAATCAACAATATATTATTCCAATCATCATCGTATTCCTCCTTTTAGTGATTAATTCGCTAAGTGCGGTTTATTATAGTTTTCTTTCTCATCAATTAATCAACTCTAAAGATTTCTCCCCACTTTTTAAACTGACTAAATCATGGAAAAAACCCTTTTTTAGTTTATTTCCTTATTATATTCTTGATCAATTAAAGATTCCATTAATCATTATTAAAAACTTTTCAATCATCATTATTACAGGTCATTTCTACTATTTCCCTTCTTCTAAAAATGATTTGAGACTTATGGAGATGGCCATATTAATGATTTGCACTGGACATGCTTTTCTGGTTTATCATCAAAAGAAATTTGATGATACTTTTCTACTCATTTTCAAAAACCTTCCTTATCCCAGGAATAAAATCTACATATACCTAATTCTTTCTACACTTATTTTACTTATTCCTGAGACGCTATATTTATTCTTAAACTTCTCTATATGGAAAGCCACTTATTTGTTATCATATGCCCTAAGTTTGATTTTTATTTATAGAGGATTTTTATTTGCCTTTGGTTTAGATATAAAAAGGTATCTGTTTTGGGTATTTGGGATATTGATTACTTCTTTCCTATTCATCATGTTTAAAATAGCCTATTTAGGAATGGTGATGAGCCTTATTCTTTCTTATATTTCTTTTTACAGGAATTACTATCGGTTTACCATCATTTCAAATGAATAAGGAATGATTAAAACCCCTTTATCAGTAATTCTCATAAAATATTTGTAAAGGGATTTTACAGGTAACATGCAGGTATATTTTGTTTTGTGCTTTTCTTATAAAACCATATTTCTAATTTAAATCATCAATTAAATAAAATTCAATAATCCTTCTTTCGAGCTAAATTAATTTTTAAACTATTTAATTTTATATTATTGTAAAATTGGAAAGCAATTAAAAATGAGTAAACACGCCATTATTATATTCTTAAAATACCCAGAGTTAGGTCGTTCTAAAACCAGACTAGCCGCTAATGTTGGAAACGAGAAAGCACTTGAAGTATACAAAGAACTATTAGCACATACAAACCTGATTTCTAAAGAATTAAATTGTGATAAATATTTGTTCTATGACAAGGTGACACCCAATAAAATGCCTTGGGGTGATGATATTTACCATACCGCTTATCAATTAGATAGTGATTTAGGTGGGAGAATGCAGAATGCCTTTAGCCAGTTGTTTGAGAAAGGATATGAACGCATTGTTATCATAGGTTCTGACTGTTATGATCTTACTCAACAAATCATTGAAGAAGCTCTTGAAAAGCTTAAAAACAAGGATGTTGTGATTGGTCCCGCAAAGGATGGAGGTTACTACTTATTGGGTTTAACGCAGCTTATTCCACAACTATTTACAGGTGTAAAATGGAGTACTGAAGAAGTATTCTCATCTACTACAAAAGCATTAGATTCTTTAAACATTGGTTATGATACTACAGCAGTTTTATCGGATATTGACGTTTACGAAGACTTACCAGAAAAACTAAAGTTATTAATTAAGTAAGTTAATATAACTTATTGATTTTTAATATACATTAACCTAAAAGAAATACATAAATTATGAAAAAATTATTATTTACCATTGCGATTTTATCCTTAATCACCAATAAATCTAAAGCTGCTGATAATTATAAAAAAGGGGACTACTTATGTGTAGTAAGCCTGAATGGATTGAATATTAGAAGTACATGTTCATTAAACTCAAAAATTGTTTCAGAAATAAAATTTGGTTCTAAAGTAGAAGTTATTGATGATACTCTTTCTAATGTACCTTTAAGTATAAAATTAAAATTTTCTCCTACCAACATGACCGGATTTTGGGTGAAAATTAAATCAAATAATATCGAAGGTTACGTGTTTGATGGAATGTTATCTCAAATAAATTACTCTAAGTTCGGTTATAATTTTAGTTACAAAAAAATCTTAGGAATTCCCAAAATAGATACCATTAAGGGAATTTCAGAACCAATAAATGGAATAAAATATCCTTATCAAATAGTGAATAAAAGTTATAATTCTTTTATTCAATTAGAACAAAAGGAAGAGTGGTTTGACGCGTGTTTAACTGTAACGGAAATCTTTAAAAATATCTCTTTTAACGAAGCTTACTGGCTTATTCTCCTGAATTTGTATAATGATGATGGCACAGATTTAAAAATTGAAAATAAAGAAGGAATTGCCGTAGCTGAACGCTATACATGCAGTTAATCTCCCAAAGTTTTAATTTTAAATTCAAGATTATCTCGTATTATTTCAGTAAGTATATATTCTTGTATTCTTACACCTTACTGACGACCTCTCCTTCCCTATCCGAAATTTAAAAATTATCTTTGCAGCGTTTTAAAGGAATACCCAAATGAGTAAACACGGAAGAATTTTAGTAGCGATGAGTGGTGGAGTGGATAGTTCTGTTGCTGCGGTGATGTTGCATGAGCAAGGTTACGAGGTAATTGGATTAACCATGAAGACTTGGGACTATGCTTCTTCTGGTTCAAACTCAAAAGAAACAGGTTGTTGCAGTTTGGACTCCATCAACGACGCTCGTTCATTGGCCGTAGGTTACGGAATGCCGCATTACATTTTAGATATCAGAGATGAATTTGGTGATTTCGTCATTGACAATTTTGTAGATGAATATTTAGCTGGACGAACGCCAAATCCTTGCGTTTTATGCAATACGCATATCAAATGGGAAGCTTTATTAAAACGAGCAGATAAATTGGATTGTGAATTCATAGCTACTGGACATTATGCGAACATTCGTTTGCAGGACAGCGGCAGATATGTGATTTCTAAAGGCAAAGACGAAAATAAAGATCAATCTTATGTGCTTTGGGGCGTTTCTCAACGCAATTTAGCCAGAACCCGTTTTCCATTAGGTTCTTTTTCTAAACCAGAAATCAGACAAATGGCTTTGGATATGGGTCAACAAGAGCTGGCTAATAAAAGTGAAAGCTACGAGATTTGCTTTGTGCCTGAGAACGATTATAGGTCTTTCTTGAAGCATCGCGTTCCAGAACTGGAGGCTAAGGTTGATGGAGGAGATTTTGTATTGACCAACGGCACTAAAGTAGGTAAACATAAAGGTTATCCTTTTTATACTATTGGACAAAGACGTGGTTTAGGCATTGCTTTTGGTCACCCCATGTTTGTTACCCAAATTTTACCAGAAAGCAATACCGTGGTTTTAGGTACTGAAAATGAATTACAACGAAGCGAAGCTTTAGTTAGAAACTTGAATTTAATTAAATACGAGTCGATTAACGAGCCTTTAGAAGCGATTACCAAAATCAGATATAAAGATACTGGCGCTTTAAGTCACATTCAACAAATTGGAGACCATATGAAGGTTGACTTTCATCATGCTGTTACAGGAATTGCTCCAGGTCAATCCGCTGTATTTTACGAAGGAAACGATTTATTAGGTGGTGGATTTTTGATGTAATATTTCTTTCAACATCAAAATAAATGTTTGTTTAAGCCAAAGAAGTCAACGCTTTTGATGAAGCTATTTTGTCTTCTAAGATCCCCAAAAACACTACCAAATACATTTTGGAATTAAATTTTTAAAAAGAATTTGGGCGTTCCGCTCATACGTCTTCAAGTCTTAAGCTACAGGCCAATATTCGCTTTAATTCCTAACGCATCTTCAAACAAAAATCATCTTTAATCCTTTAATTTTGGGATTACTAAATTTATTATCCTTTATTTGCGTTTAAAATCTAATCTGAATGGCTAAAAACTTACTTATTGTAGAATCTCCGGCGAAAGCAAAAACAATTGAAGGTTATCTTGGAAAAGATTTTTTAGTAAAATCCAGTTATGGGCACATCCGTGACCTAAAGAAAGATGACAGTGCCATTGAAGTGGATAATGGATTTAAACAACATTACGAAATATCGCCAGATAAGAAGCAGTTAGTCAACGAATTAAAGAAGTTAGCAAAAGAAGCAGAGATGGTATGGCTTGCATCCGATGAGGACCGTGAGGGAGAAGCCATTTCTTGGCATTTATACGAATCTTTGGGTTTAAAAGAAGAAAACACGAAACGTATTGTTTTTCACGAGATCACCAAACCTGCCATTTTAAAAGCAATTGACAATCCTCGTAAAATTAATTACGATTTAGTCAATGCACAACAAGCCCGTAGAGTTTTAGACAGATTAGTAGGCTTCGAGCTTTCACCAGTTTTATGGAAGAAAGTAAAACCTTCCCTTTCGGCAGGCAGAGTACAATCAGTTGCTGTACGTTTAATTGTAGATAGAGAAAGAGAAGTTAATGCTTTTGAAAGCACAGCTGCTTTCAGAGTAGTCGCCATTTTCTCAACTGATAAAAAAGAAATATTTAAAGCGGAGCTTTCCTCAAAGTTTGATGTGCAAGCTGATGCACAGCAATTTTTAGAAGCTTGTAGTAAAGCCATTTTTAAGATAAACACTTTAGATGTAAAACCACTAAAAAGAAATCCAGCAGCGCCTTTTACCACTTCTACACTTCAACAAGAAGCCAGTAGAAAATTAGGCTTCTCTGTTTCCAGAACCATGACAGTGGCTCAAAAACTATATGAAACTGGTAAAATCACCTATATGCGTACTGATTCGGTCAACTTATCTGAAACCGCTATAGATGCCGCCGCTCAAGAAATTAAATCCGCTTATGGCGATAAATATTTAGAGCCTAGAAGATTCAAAACCAAATCAGCAAGTGCTCAGGAAGCTCACGAAGCCATCCGTCCAACACATTTCGAGTGGCATACTTTAACGGATGGTGATTCCTCAGAAAAACGCTTGTACGAATTAATTTGGAAGCGTTCTATCGCATCACAAATGAGTGAGGCCCAAATTGAAAAAACAACCGCTAAAATTAGCATCAGCACCAGAAAAGAAGAATTAACTGCAAATGGAGAAGTTATTAAGTTTGATGGATTCCTAAAAGTTTATTTAGAAGATAATGATGACGAAGCAGATCATTTAGATGAAAAATCTGATAATGCCATATTACCTCCATTAGTTCCTGGTCAGAAATTGAATTTGGAAGAAATGAACGCTACAGAACGTTTCTCGCGACCACCAGCAAGATATTCGGAAGCTGCATTGGTAAAAAAATTAGAAGAACTAGGTATTGGTCGTCCATCCACTTACGCTCCTACCATTTCTACTGTTCAAAACCGTGGCTATGTAGTTAAAGAAGAGCGTGATGGAAAATCAAGAGATTATCAGGTGTTAACCTTGAAAAAAGGTGAAATCAAAAAACAACAAAAAACAGAAATTACCGGTGCTGAGAAAGGAAAACTTTTCCCAACAGATATTGGTGCTGTAGTGAATGATTTTTTAGTAGCACATTTTAAAGGTATTGTTGATTTCCATTTCACGGCTAACGTAGAGAAAGAATTTGATGAGATTGCCCGTGGATTAAAAGAGTGGACAACCATGTTAAAAGACTTCTACAAGCCTTTTCACCTGGAAGTTGAAGATACATTAGCAAATGCTGATAGAGCTAGCGGAGAGCGCTTATTAGGTCTCGATCCTAAATCTGGCAAAAACGTATATACAAGAGTAGGTAAATTTGGACCCATGGTTCAAATTGGCGAAGCAGATGATGAAGAAAAGCCAACCTATGCTAGTTTGATGAAATCGCAATCTATCGAATCAATTGCGTTAGAAGACGCACTTGAACTTTTTAAATTGCCATTTAGTTTGCAGAATTACAAAGATAACGAAGTTTCTGTTGGTATAGGTCGATTCGGACCTTATGTAAAATGGGGAGAAACTTATATTTCGATTCCTAAAAACGAGGATGCATTAGCTGTTGGTGATCAAAGAGCTCAGGAAATTATCGAAGAAAAAATTGCGGCTGATGCGCCTGTAGCATCTTTTAAAGGAGAACCCGTAACTAAAGGAAAAGGTAGATTCGGTCCGTTTTTAAAATGGAAAGATTTATTTATCAATGTTCCTGTACGTTATGATTTTGAGCATCTTTCTGCTAACGACATTAATGAATTAATTGCCACCAAAGTAGAAAAAGAGGCGAATCGTTATATCCAGCAATGGGAGAAAGAGAAAATCGCCATTGAAAATGGACGTTGGGGACCATTTATTCGTTTTGGAAAGCAGATGTTGAAATTAGGAAAGAATCCGAAAACAAAAGATAAATATACCCCAGAAGAGCTTTCTGTTCTTGATTTTGAAGAAGTAAAAAAACTAATTACTGATCAAATTCCAGATGCATTTGAAACCAAAGCAAAGAAAACTCCTGCCAAGAAAAAAATATCTTCAAAAAAGAAATAAACTAAATGAAGAAAGATCTTCCAGAAAATATTGTTGAAGAAATTTCTATTGCGGCGGTATTAGAATCAGAAACACCTGAAAGTATGGTTTGGAATATCTACCTCATCAACCATAAAGATATTGCCATTGAAACCGTTCTGATTACTTCTAAAGGCTATGGTTTAAAAAATGGTGAAAAGGTAAAGACTTCTACCCTTCGTCATAGGATAGAAAGTGTTGGACCTAAATCTTTTACAAAAGTTGAAGCCATAGATGAACAAGTTTTTGGGTTGAATAATGAATATTGGGTAAGCTATTATATTGGTGGAGAAATTTTTGATAAAAAATTCATCTTCTTACCAGAAAGCATCGTAGAATCTAATATGATGCGAATCCCAATTGTAAATAAGCCAGGTGTTATGGTTGGGAAATAAATAGCATTTCAAGATGAGCATCATCACATTCACATTAATCGTACTTTTTGGAGCTTTTATAGCAGGTTTATTAGGCTCATTAACAGGTTTAGGCGGTGGAGTTATCATTATTCCTATGCTAACATTAATTTTCCATATCGACCTTCGTTATGCCATTGGTACTTCGTTAATTTCTGTAATCGCCACTTCATCTGGTGCTGCGGCTGCTTATGTAAAAGAAGGGATATCTAACATCAGGATTGGAATGTTTTTAGAAATTGCCACAACCATTGGAGCTGTTTTGGGAGCAATTGTGGCTGTTTATACCTCTTCACACTTAATTGCTGTTATTTTCGGCTTGGTCTTATTGTTATCTGCTGCACTTTCTTTTAAAAAGAAAGATCAGATGATCCTTACTCCGGCTGGTGCTAGCAAAATGGCTAACTTTTTTAAATTAAATGGTTCTTATCCCAATGAAAAGGGAAAAAAAATTCTTTACGGAGTAACTAAAGTCATTGGCGGGTTTTCAATGATGATGGTTGCCGGACTCGTTTCTGGTTTATTAGGAATTGGATCAGGTGCTTTAAAAGTTGTTGCTATGGATAATTTCATGAAACTGCCTTTTAAAGTCTCCACTACAACCAGTAATTTCATGATTGGTGTCACCGCAGCAGCAAGTGCTGGGATTTATTTAGAAAGAGGTTATATTGACCCTGGTTTGACAATGCCAGTTGTATTAGGCGTATTAGCAGGAGCATTTGTTGGCTCAAAAATTTTAGTAAATTCGGGTACCAAGGTTTTGAGAATCATATTTACATCTGTTATTATTTTTCTTGCTTTTCAGATGATATATAATGGATTAACTGGTAATATATGAGTGCTAATTCCAAAATTACAGATAAGAATTTAGAAGTAATGATGGGCAACCTGTTGAGATATGGGGTACTTTTATCTGGCATCATCGTATTAATTGGCGGAATTATTTATTTAATCAAATACGGGAACAATAGTCCAAATTATACGCAATTTCTAGGGGAACCCAGCAGTTTAACAAATGTAAAAAGCATCCTTATAGGTGTAGCAGGTTTTCATAGCCGATCAATCATTCAATTTGGCCTTTTGGTTTTAATTGCCACCCCTATAGCCCGGATTTTTCTTTCCGTCATCGGCTTTATTTTAGAAAAAGATTACCTCTACATTTTCATTACACTCATTGTATTATCAGTAGTGATGTTTAGCTTATTTAGTGGCTCTGCAGGTTAAAAAGCTAATTAAAATTTAACATTAACTTCATATCACTACCCTACATTCAATAAAAATTTTAGAGACGAAAAAAGCTTTTGTTTTAGTTGTGGCCCTGGCATCTATTTATGGCTGTAAAAAATCATCCACTTCTACTGCTATACCTTGCGACCCAGCAATAAGTTATTCCAAAACTGTAAAGTCTATTTTAGTAACCAATTGCACACAATCAAATTGTCATGATGGAAATAATTTAACTTCCTTGGCAAATTATGATATTGCTCATCACGGAGCCACCCAAATAAAATCGGATGTCAGCAGTGGACGCATGCCCAGTGGAGGGTCCTTAACCTCAACTGATAAATCCGCTATCATTTGTTGGATAGATAACGGTGCAAGAAATAATTAAACCAACTTTTTTAAACTCATGATAATACCTCCATGTACTCCATCATGCCATAACAAGAAATTGATGCTTTCTTCTATGGTGTTCATATCTATACCCATTGACTGTCTCCATGAGGGGTTTTGAGCAAATAAATTATCGTTGTAATCCTTTCCCCATTGATCAATAGTATTTAAAAACAAGTCTTTGTCCGGATTGATTTGTTCGTCATCTAAAAACGGCGGAGGGACCATTCCTGGTTTAAAGTTTTCGTAAGTAGCTTCATCAATCAGCATAGAATGACCTCTTCTTTTATAACAACCTGCTTGCTGAACAGTAAACATATGCGCTAAATTCCAGATGATATTATTATTAAAACCTGCAGGTATTCTATTCAATTGTTCGGCTGATAAACCTTCTATATAGGCTAATAAGGTTTTACATGTGGTTCTATAAATTTCAAATTGTTTTTTCATATCGTTTAAATAAGCGCCAATAGTTTAGGTAGAAAAATAAGTAAGCCAATTATAACAGAAACTATTGCACTTAAAATAACTGCTGCTGCTGCTAAATCTTTGATGACCTTAATTTTAGGATGTCTTTCTGTAGAAATAAAATCAGCGATATTTTCAATACTCGTATTGATGATTTCTGTTATAAAAACCAAACCAATCACCAATATTACTGCCACCCATTCTATTGCGCTGATTTTTAAAATAAGTCCTGCTAAAATAGCCAATATGGCTATAAACAAATGCACTCTGGCATTATGCTCCTCTTTGAAAAGGATTTTCAATCCATTAAAAGCATATGAAAAGCTTTTAATTCGATCTAATAAAGAAAACTTTTTATTTGTCATCACTTAAATCTTTTTCAAATTCTCCTGAGTCAATGCGCCTTTGGTATTTCCTGTATTCAGCGTACTGGCAGGCTCAAATAACATCACAGAAACCTCATTTTCGGCAACTGGCTTATGCTCCACTCCTTTTGGTACAATGATAAACTCCCCTGCTTTAAGGGGAACAACTTTATCCCTGAATTCCATTTTAAATTCCCCATCAATAACTAAAAACATTTCATCTTCATTTTCATGATGATGCCAAACAAACTCACCCTTAAATTTCACCAATTTAACTTCTTGTCCGTTTAATTCACCCACAATTCTAGGGTTCCAATAGTCAGAGAACAGTTCTAGTTTTTGCGAAATATTAATCTTTTCCATCCTAATTTTTTCCTAAAGTTATAAATCTCAATTACAATCATGAAAACACAATTCAGAATCACTTTAAATTATATTAGATTTTGATTTTAAGCTTTCGCTATTATCAATTTACTAAATTTGTGTAACAAAAAAATCGCATTTAGATGGATGATTTTATAGCAGCTAGGTCACAAATGGCCCTTTCACTAGGTTTTCACATTATTTTCTCATGTATTGGCATGGTGATGCCATTTTTTATGGCTGTTTCTCATTACCTCTTTTTAAAAACCAATGAGGTAATGTATCGCAATATCACCAAAGCATGGAGTAAAGGAGTTGCTATTTTCTTTGCTACTGGAGCTGTTTCAGGCACCGTATTATCTTTTGAATTAGGGCTTTTATGGCCAAAGTTCATGGAACATGCTGGCCCAATCTTCGGGATGCCTTTTTCTTTAGAAGGCACCGCTTTTTTTATCGAAGCCATTGCCTTAGGTTTTTATTTATATGGTTGGGATCGATTTAATAAATGGTTTCATTGGTTTACTGGTGTGATAGTAGGTATCAGTGGTTTAGCTTCTGGGATTTTGGTAGTAGCGGCAAACGCCTGGATGAATAACCCTACTGGATTCGATTTTATAGATGGTAAATACTTAAACATCGATCCGATTAAAGCAATGTTTAACGATGCCTGGTTCTCCCAAGCGCTTCACATGAGCATCGCTGCATTTGCAGCCACAGGTTTTGCCGTAGCTGGCGTTCACGCCTTCATGATATTAAAAAAGAAAAATGTTACTTTTCATACCAAATCTTTTAGAATTGCAGCTATTTTCGGTGCTGTAGCGGCAGTGCTTCAGCCTTTAAGTGGTGATATTTCAGCTAAATTCATTGCAAAATCTCAGCCAGCTAAATTTGCAGCAATGGAAGCTCATTTTCATACCGAAAAAGCAGCGCCCTTAATTATTGGAGGTATACCAGATATTAAAAATGAAAAAGTAGATGGTGCACTCAGAATTCCAGGAATGCTCAGCTTTATGGTAAATGGAGATTTTGATTCTGAAGTGAAGGGTTTAGACCAAATTCCGAAAGAAAATCAACCTCCAGTTGCCGTTACGCATTATGCATTTCAATTGATGGTAGGGTTAGGAATGCTGATGATGGGAATTGCATTAGTCTTTTTTATAGCATTATGGCGCAAAAAAAGTTGGTTGAGTCAGAAATGGTTATTATGGCTGTTTACCATAACCACACCCTTAGGTTTTATTGCGGTAGAAGCAGGCTGGATAGTAACTGAAGTTGGTCGCCAACCGTGGATTATACAAGGAATCATGAGAACTAAGGACGCTGTTACACCCATGCCCGGCATCCAATATTCATTCTATCTTTTCTCTGCAGTTTATGTTTCCTTATCACTTATTGTAATTTTTATGCTTTACCGACAGATAAAGATGGTCCCGAAAATTTATGATATCCTAAACGACCCTAAAATGTAAGCCATGCTATACGTTGTAATACTATTTTTATGGATAGCCATTTTACTATACCTTGTTTTGGGTGGAGCTGATTTTGGTGCAGGAATTTTAGAACTTTTTACTTCTGATAAGAATAAAGACAAAACTCGAAAAACCATGTACCGAGCAATTGGATCAATTTGGGAAGCCAACCATATGTGGCTCATCATTACCATCGTAATTTTATTTGTGGGCTTTCCACAGATTTATACCACCATGTCTATTTACTTACATATTCCTTTGCTGCTCATGTTGATGGGAATTATTGCTCGAGGAACTGCTTTCACATTTAGGCATTACGACGCTGTTAAAGATGAAATGCAAATAGTTTATAATAAAATTTTTGTCTATTCCAGTTTCATAACGCCATTTTTCCTGGGCATCATAGCCGGAAGTGCCGTTACTCGCCGGATTGATCCCAACGCTCATCACTTTTTAGATGCCTATATATTTAGCTGGCTGAATACTTTTTCATTTGCTGTAGGCTTATTTACCGTTACCATTTGTGGTTTTTTAGCTGCAGTTTTCATTATTGGCCAAACACCCCATGAAGAAGAAAAGAATCGATTCATCCGAAAGGCAAAGACCTTTAACATTGCTGCTGTAGTTGCTGGTGGATTGGTTTTTGTAGCCTCCGTTTACGAAAAAATCCCTTTAATTAATTGGGTATTCGATAACCCTGTGGGGATAACCGCATTCTCTTTAGCAACACTTTCAGTCATTTATCTTTGGTGTATTTGGAGTACCGATAAAACTAATCTTATGCGGGCTTTGGCTGGCTTTCAGGTCACCATGATTTTACTGATTACCACTTGGAAACATTATCCAAACATCATATTATTAAAAGGCGGCGGATATTTATCATTAATTGAAGAACATGGCAATGATAAAACCATAGCAGCTTTAGGTTGGGCCTTATTGTTAGGTAGCTTATTTATTTTACCGTCTTTGTTTTACCTGATTTATAGTTTCCAAAAAACTAAAGAAGAAGCTTTAAGAAATCATTAGAAAAGCAATAGCTTCTTTACTCTAATCGGATTTCTACAACAAATATCAACCTCGAAGCCAACACCTTGCAGATGTATGATTGTAAAAGCTGCGCAATCCCGTAATGACAAGCATTAGAGTAAATTTTATAAAAACATCAAATGAATTTGAATAATAAGATTAGTTAACCCCTACTTTAACCCGTTTATTTAAATTGTAAATGATATACATGATAATAACGGATAATACCGTTAGGATCAAATAGCTATAACTCAAATGAGCTTCGTCTTTTGCTGGTAAACCCTGAATGATGAAATAGCTTAGAAAAGAAACTAAAACATAAGTTAAACCTCCGGTTAGTCCGCTAGAGATCCCTGCATTTTTAGGAAACCGACTTAAGCAATAGGTAAAGTAATTGTTAAAGGTAAAACCTGCCGCGGCATGAATGAGGAAAGCAAAGCCAATTAGCGAATAAATATTGGTAACAAAGTTTAAACTCAAAATCATGAACAATACAAAGCTGATTTGGAAGGTGATATTAAATGATAACCTTTTAATGAAGGGTTTATTGATGGTAGCTTTACCGATGAAGCCGCCTATCATCCATGCGATACCTAAAATAAGAGCGCTATAACCGGCGTAAACTACAGATAAATTAAAATGGTGTTCAATAATAAAAGGACCGGTCATGTTAAAAATCATGACGGTAGAATAGGCTAAACCCAGCATCACAATACCCAAGCTGAAACTCGTGGTTCGAATCATTTCTTTATAAACAGCGGTGATTTTACCTATATGGAATTCGTTAAAATGCCGCAAAGTTTCGCCACTAAATAGGTATTCTAAAACAGCCATTACGATTGAGAGAATAGCCAAGAAATAAAAGTTAGATTCCCAACCAAACAGCTGCTCTAAATAACCGCCTATAAATGGTGCGATGATTGGTCCTGTTGACCATATGATGGTGAATAGACTGAGGTAATGCTTGAGTTTTTCGCCCTCAAACAAATCTACAAAATATGCCCTTTTAGAAACCACAATGGCACTTACGGTAATGCCGTGTACAATCCGCATTAAATAAATGAGGTAGATGTTATGCGTGTTGGCTACCACCAGGCAGGAAAAAAACAAAACCACCAGAGAAACCAAACTGATTTTATAACGGCCAAAACTATCTAATAGACTGCCAATAAAAAGCTGAGAAACACCATAACTGATAAGGAAAAAACTGAGCGTGAGTTGTACCTGAATTTCGCTGACCTGCAACCCTCTAGACATGTGAGGTAATGAGGGCAGGTAAATATCCGTCACAAAGCCAGATAGTGGAATTAATGCAAAAGCTAAAACGGTGGCAATGCCCTTATTTTTTTCTTTGATATACTTTCGCTCTGAGATTTTATGGGACATTTGAATGAAAAGATTTTACTAAAAGACTTTCTAAAGCAATTAATTTTAGACTGTTGCAAATTACATGTTTAAACTCCTCTTCAAATTTAAATGAGCAAATGTCACCATATTATGACCGAGTTTTTAACCCATCAGTTTTTTAAGACTGAGTCCTTATTTTAAAAAAACTAAATAAATGTTTGAAAAAAATAAAACATCAGCGCATATTTAATATTTTAGAGCAAATAAGCTTAAATTCACCTTATGCTCCAACAACTCGACCTACAAAACGTATTAGTTCTTGATATTGAAACGGTTCCACAGTTTTCTTCTTTTGACGAGCTGCCCGAAAACCTACAGAAATTATGGGATTTAAAAACTCGTTTTCAGCGTAAAGAACAGGAAACGCCAGATGACTTTTATCAGCGAGCAGGTATTTGGGCAGAGTTTGGAAAAATCATCTGCATCTCTGTCGGGATTTTTAAAAACAACCAAAGTTTTAGGGTGAAATCTTTTTACAGTCATGATGAAAAAGAGTTATTAACGGATTTTATCAAATTATTAAATGGACAACCCTCACAATTAATTTTATGTGCTCATAATGGAAAAGAATTTGATTTTCCATATTTATGTCGAAGAATGTTGATTAACGGGTTAGAAATACCCCCTCAATTGAATATTGCGGGCAAAAAGCCTTGGGAGATCAATCATTTAGATACCATGGAATTATGGAAGTTTGGTGATTATAAAAATTACACTTCTTTAAATTTATTAGCAGCCATATTCAATATTCCCACCCCAAAAGATGATATTGACGGCAGCATGGTGGGTAGCGTATATTGGTTAGAAAACGATTTGGAAAGAATCAGAATCTACTGCCAGAAAGATGTCATCACCACTGGTCGACTATTGCAAAGATTTAAAGGATTATCTTTCTTAACTGATGAACAAATTACTTTTATAGATTAATGTCTTTACTTAAGGTTGAAAACCTAAATATTCATTTCAAAACAGAAGATGGCGATTTTCATGCCGTCAAAGGGATTAACCTTACGCTGAAAAAGGGTGAAATTATAGGGCTGGTTGGAGAATCTGGCTCGGGAAAATCGGTCAGCTCTTTGGCTTTGATGCGCTTGCTAGATAAAAATTCGCGTACGGAAGGCAACGTATTTTTCGAGGGGACCAACCTGCTCGATTTATCTGAAAAAGAAATGCAGGCTTATCGTGGCAACAGAATCGCCATGATTTTTCAGGAGCCCATGACATCTTTAAACCCTGTGATCACCTGCGGTTAACAAGTGGCAGAAACCATCCTGATTCATCAGAAAAAAGATAAGCAATCTGCAAAACAAAAAACCATTCAGCTTTTTCAGGAAGTGAAGCTGCCCGATCCTGAGTATATCTACGATAAATATCCTCATGAACTTTCGGGTGGGCAAAAACAAAGGGTAATGATCGCCATGGCGCTAGCTTGCGACCCTGCTGTTTTAATTGCTGATGAGCCTACCACGGCTTTAGATGTAACCGTACAAAAAAGTATTTTAGATTTACTTTTTAAGCTAAAAACCGAACGTAACATGAGTTTGATTTTCATTTCTCATGATTTAGGGGTGATAGGCGAAATAGCTGACCAAGTTTTGGTGATGTATAAAGGAGAAATTGTTGAACATGGAAGCATTGAACAGGTTTTTCTTGATCCACAGCATCCTTATACCAGAGGCTTACTGGCTTGTCGGCCTTCACCCGAGCTGCAACTTTCTAGGTTACCCATTATGAATGATTTCATTTTATTCGAGAATGGAAAAATGGAAAGCTCGGGCTTGGCAATTGATAAGCTAAAACAACAGTATCAGATAGACCCTTCCACCATCTTATCTAAAAGAGAAAAGCTTTATCAACAAGATTCTTTATTGCAGGTAAAAGATTTAAAAACTTGGTTTCCTAAAAAAGGCGATTGGTGGAAGAAACAGAAAGAATTTGTAAAAGCAGTTGATGAAGTGAGTTTTGAGGTTTTCCCGGGCGAGACTTTTGGTTTAGTAGGCGAATCAGGTTGTGGAAAAACAACCTTGAGCAGGACCATTCTAAAATTGATAGAACCTACTTCAGGTGAAATTTTATTTAATGGACAAAACATTAGTAATCTAACGGCCAAGGAAATGCGTCCACTTAGAAAAGACATCCAAATTATCTTTCAAGATCCTTACTCCTCTTTAAATCCGATTAAAACCATTGGAGATGCATTAACCGAACCTTTATTGGTACATCAAATTTTCAAAAATCAAAAAGAAAGAAAAGATTTCATTGTTGATTTGATGGAGAAAGTAGGCTTAACCGCAGCACAGTTTAACCGTTACCCACACGAGTTTTCGGGTGGACAAAGACAAAGGGTGGTAATTGCTAGGGCTTTATCTTTACAACCTAAGCTCATCATTTGTGATGAATCGGTTTCTGCTCTAGATGTTTCTGTACAAGCACAAGTACTCAACTTACTAAAAGATTTACAACAACAATTTAACCTGACTTATATTTTTATTTCACATGATATGGCGGTGGTAAAACACATGGCGGATAGAATGATGGTGATGAACAAAGGGAAAATCGAAGAATTAGGTTATCCTGAAAATATTTATAATCACCCGCAAAAAGAATATACCCAGAAATTGGTAAATGCAATCCCAAAAGGAATTTTTGCGAAAATATAAAACTAAACGGCAGGCTTATTGCTTAAATATAGTATGGCAAATTATAAAGTAAAAATTACAGATGTCACTCCTGTAGTATCAAAAGTATTTAGAATTAGGACAGAAAAACCAGCGAATTACAAATTTATTCCTGGACAAGCTACAGAGGTTTCTTTACAATATGATGGATGGGAAAATGAGAAACGTCCGTTTACTTTCACGAGTTTACCAACAGATAAATTTTTAGAGTTTACCATTAAAACTTATGCAGACCATGAAGGGGTAACCAAAAGAATTGCGACTGTGGGCGCTGGTGATGAATTCGAAATTGGTGACTCTTGGGGCGCTATTGAATATAAAGGTGAAGGTGTTTTTATTGCAGGCGGAGCTGGGGTTACCCCTTTCCTTTCTATTTTCAGAGATTTAAATCAAAAAGGGCAGTTGGGCAATAATCAACTTTTTTGTTCTAATCAGTTTGAAGATGAAATCATCTGCTTTGAGGAATTAAAAAGCTTATTGGGTGGAAAATTCATCAATACCATCACCAAACAGAAAGATCCTGATCTGCCAACGGGTAGAATTGACAAACAATTTTTGATGAATCACATCAAAAATTTTAAGCAGCCATTTTATGTTTGTGGTCCTGAAGGTTTTAATAATGCTATTCTTAAAAATCTAAAGGAACTAGGCGCCAGTGCCGAAGCTTTAGTTTTCGAGCAATAAAGAATTGTAACAAGTTGACAAAAGCTTTCTATTTGTAACGCATTTACATTAAATTTAAGCTCATTAAAATATTTTCATGAGCTTAAATTTTAAATATTCTTCTCTCCTATTTTTAATTTCCCTTTGCTGTTTTCAGCTGGTTAATGCGCAAAATCTTTATTATCCTGATGCCAATTGGAAGCATAAATCTCCAAAAGAAGTAAAGATGAATGCCGTTTTAGTGGATAGCGCTAAAAACTTTGCGCTGCACCATGAAATTAATTTAGATAAAGATTTAAGAACTGCACTCTATAAATCATGGAATTTCGAACCTGGTTATCATATCCAAGGTCCAGTAAGGGACAGAGGAAATGCCGCTGGAGTGATCATCAAAAATGGCTATATCATTTCGCAATGGGGAGATGTTGACCGAGTAGATATGACATTCAGCTGTACTAAAAGTTACCTTTCTACACTGGCTGGATTAGCTTTAGATGAGCATCTAATTAAAGGTTTGGATGATAAAGTAAAGGATTATGTGTGGGATGATAAATTTGAAGGCGAGCATAATGCTAAAATTACCTGGAGGCATTTATTAACACAATCCTCAGATTGGAGCGGACAACTTTTTAGCACTTACGATTGGGCAGATCGGCCTCCTAAAACCGGTGGAGTTGACGATTGGAAGAACAGAAAATTAAACGAACCAGGTACTTTCTTTAAATATAACGATGTCCGTGTAAATTTGACTGCTTTCTCTCTTTTACAAGTTTGGCGGAAACCTTTACCACAAGTTTTACAAGAAAAAATTATGGATCCAATCGGCGCTTCTACCACTTGGCGTTGGTACGGTTATGACGATGCTTTTACAAATGTGGGTGGGGTGATGACTCAGTCCGTAAGTGGAGGCGGTCATCATGGTGGGGGATTATTTATCAACACTTTAGACCATGCCCGTTTTGGACTATTATTCGATAGAATGGGGAAATGGAAAAACCAACAATTGGTTTCTGCTAATTGGGTAAATAGTGTAAATCAACCCTCGACAGCTAATAAATCTTACGGTTTAATGTGGTGGACCAATCAGCAAAATGATTTAGGAAATGTATCTAAAGAAATCTATTATGCAGCGGGCTACGGTGGGAACTATATTGTGATAGATCATGAGCATGATTTGGTGATGGTGTTGAGATGGATGGACACCAAAAAACTCAATGATTTTATTGCGATAGTGGAGAGTGCTTTGGAATAATTATCATCATTTATAAGGATTTTGTACTTTTAATAAAAAATAATTCATGGGAGCTTTAGAAATTAAACAAGAGATTATAAATCAGTTAGATTATATTGAGGATATTTCGTTTTTAAAAGCCATTAAATCTTTAGTAGAGTCTAAAGCAAAAGATGGCGTTTACATGCTTTCTGATGAACAAAAAGAAAGAATCTACCAAGCGAGACTTCAATTTTTAAATAATGAAACAATTAATAATCAAATTGTTGAAGAAGAAATTGAGTTGTGGCTAAAATCAAAGTAGCATGGTCTGTTGAAGCTAAACAAGACTTATACGATATTTTGGAATTCTATCTGTTTAGAAATGGTAAAGCTAATTACAGCAAAAAAATAAGCCAAAATATTTTTAGTTCAATTCAAAATTTAATTAAAAATCCATTTCTTGGAAGACCAACTGAGCTACAAAATGTAAGAGCTTTAATAAAACATGATTATGAAATCATTTACGAAAAATTAGAACAAGTTATTCTAATCATCATGATATGGGATTCTAGACTAAATCCATTGAAAAAAGATTTAATTCAACGAAAAGAATAAATCTATTCCTGCATTCAGGATAAAAAGGGTTTAGTCCCGATATAAAATCGGGACCGAAGCGAAGCGTAGTCCTGCATTGAAGTGAATCCCAAACCCAAAAAATGATATTAAAGAATTGTTAAATGAGCATTTTTAGAAACATATTCTCTATTTTGAGCTTTAATATAAAATATCACAATTAAGCATGTCGAATCATCAAGGAAACCCTGTTAAACAAGTCTTATTAGAGCTCATCTCAAATGTTTTTGAAGCATCTGGAAATAAACCTTTAAACTATCGTCAGGTAGCGACAAAGTTGAATATCATTGATCCTGCATCAAGAGCAACAATTTTGGAGATTTTGGAAGACGAAACCGTCAATGGAATATTTTTAGAGACCAGTAAAGGGAAATATCAAATGCATGAGGTGAAAGCCTTTTTGACAGGTAAAATCTCGATGGCCAATGATGGCTCAGCATTTCTAATTCCTGATGATGAGTTTGAAAAAGACATTTATATAGGTCCACGTAAGTTACGTACGGCTTTACATGGCGATAAAGTAAAGCTGCATGTCTATGAAAGTAGTAAAGGCAAACGAAAAGAGGGTGAAGTTGTAGATATTACGGAAAGAGCTAAAATGGAGTTTACTGGGATTGTAAAACTCTCTCAGCATTTTGCCTTTTTCATTCCAGATGACCGTAAAATGCTCCATGATATCTTCATTCCTTTAGAAGATTTAAATGGTGCCAAAAATGGCGTAAAAGCGTTAGCAAGAATTGTAGATTGGCCAGCTGGAGCAAAAAATCCCGTTGGTATCATCAAAAGTATCCTTGGTAAACAAGGAGAAAATAATACAGAAATGAACGCCATTCTGGCGGAATATGGTTTCCCTTTATCTTTTCCTGAAGAGGTTGAAAAAGAGGCTCAAGCCATCTCTACGGAAATAACTAAAGAAGAAATTGCTAAAAGACGGGATTTTAGAAAAGTCCTAACTTTTACCATCGATCCGTTTGATGCAAAAGATTTTGATGATGCCATTTCATTTCAAAAATTACCAAATGGAAATTATGAAATAGGTGTTCACATTGCAGATGTTTCTCATTACCTCATTACAGATACCGCTTTAGACAAAGAAGCCTATGATCGTGGAACTTCGGTCTATTTGGTAGATCGCGTAATCCCGATGTTGCCTGAAAATCTTTCTAACGGATTATGCTCCTTGCGTCCAAAAGAAGAAAAATTATGTTTCTCGGCAGTATTTGAAATAGACGAACAGGCCAATGTAATCAATGAATGGTTTGGGAAAACGGTGATTTACTCCGACAGAAGATTTGCTTATGAAGAAGTACAGGAAATTATCGAGAATAAAGCTGGAGAATATGTAGACGAGATTTTGAAGTTGAATGAGCTGGCTTATCAATTACGTGATCGTAAATTTAAGCATGGTGCTATCAGTTTTGAGTCTACAGAAGTAAAATTTAAATTAGATGAAACCGGAAAACCTGTAGGTGTTTATGTGAAAGAGCGTAAAGATGCCCATAAGTTAATCGAAGATTATATGCTTTTGGCGAACAGAAAAGTAGCCGAATTTATCGCTAAAAAAGGAAAAGGAAAGCATAAATATACCTTTGTGTATCGCGCTCACGATTCGCCGAAACCAGAAAGCTTGAAAAACTTTGCTGAGTTTGCTTTAAAGTTTGGTCATAAGATTTCAACTAAATCTGATAGAGATACTGCTCGATCCTTAAACAAATTAATGGCAGACGTAGAAGGAACCAAAGAACAAAACGTATTGACATCTTTAGCCATCCGTTCTATGGCTAAAGCCATTTATACCACTAAAAGTAGTAGCCATTATGGTTTAGCTTTCGATTTTTATACCCACTTCACCTCTCCTATTCGTCGTTATCCTGATGTGATGGTGCATCGTTTATTAGCGCATTATTTAAATGGTGGCGACAATGTAAATGCCGAACATTATGAAAAAATGTGTCAGCATGCCTCCCAAATGGAGAAAAAAGCGGCAGATGCCGAAAGAGCTTCCATTAAATATAAACAAGCCGAGTACCTACAAGACAATATTGGAAATATTTACGCTGGAATTATCTCTGGCGTAACCGAGTGGGGGATGTATGTAGAGATTGAAGAGAATAAATGTGAAGGTATGATTCGTTTAAGAGATATTTCTGATGATTTTTACACTTTAGATGAAAAAAACTACTGTATTGTTGGTCAGCGTAAAAAGCGGAAATACCAATTAGGTGATGAAGTAAAAATTAAAGTAAAACGAGTTGATTTAGGCAAAAGACAGATAGATTTTAGTTTAGTAATAGATTAGGAATTGCGTACGGTTCATTGCATATAGCTAATGGCAACATTATAAACCATTAACTATAAATCATGGACTATGAACCATCATCCATAAACTATCGAACTTTTAAAAAAAATGCACACCATACAAGAACTTCAACAAATTATTGATAAAGCGGTTAAAGAAACCACTTACCCAACTGAGCCTAAAGAATTATACGAACCTATCTCCTATTTAATGGCTTTAGGCGGTAAAAGATTAAGACCAGCGATGGTTTTAATGGCAACGGATTTATTTGGTGGAGACATCCAAGAAGCTTTAGCGCCTGCTTTGGCTGTTGAACTCTTCCATAATTTCACTTTGATGCATGATGACATTATGGATAAGGCGCCTTTGAGAAGAGGTCAACCCACTGTTCATGCGAAATGGAATGAAGCCGTTGCTATTCTTTCTGGAGATGTCATGTTTGTAAAAGCCTATAAGATGATGATTCAGGTTAAACCTGATATTCTTTCACCGGTTTTAGAAATCTTTAATCAAACGGCGATTGGCGTTTGTGAAGGTCAGCAGATTGATATGAATTTCGAGCGTAGAGCCGAAGTGAGCATTCCAGAGTACATTGAAATGATTCGTTTAAAGACTGCCGTTTTAGTAGGTGGCGCTTTAAAAATTGGCGCTTTAATAGGTAATGCTTCAGAAAAAGATGCACAATTATTATATGAGTTTGGAGAAAATTTAGGTATTGCCTTCCAGTTACAAGATGGTGTCTTAGATGTTTACGGTGATCCTGAGAAATTTGGTAAACAAGTGGGTGGAGATATCATCTCTAACAAAAAAACCTTCCTATTAATAAAAGCACTAGAACTAGCAGAAGGCGAAACTGCTAAATCATTGAATCATTGGCTAAACCTAACCCAGTTTGATGCGGAAGAAAAAGTAAAAGCAGTAAGCGCTATTTATGACATATTAGAGATACGAGAATTATCAGAAAACATCATGCTGGCTTATGCTGATAAAGCAACTTCTTCTTTTAATGGAATTAGCATTCCAGAAAACAACAAAACTACCCTATTATCTTTTGCCAATTTATTGATCAAAAGGGAGAATTAAATACGGTTTTTTTTACATAAAAAAACCTTCTCAGAAATTTCTGAGAAGATTTTTTATATTAATGTTGAGTGGTTAATAACCCGCGTTTTGTGTAATTACACCTCCACTATTTAAAACCTCTCTTTGAGGAATTGGCCAAAGCGCTTTGTAAGCTTCAGTCACAATTGTACCTGCAAGACCGTTTCTTCTTAAATCGAACCAAATATGTCCTTCGTGTGCAAATTCAATTCTATTTTCCTTAACAATTTGAGTATTAATATCAGCCGGTAAAATTGCTCCAAAATTAGCTAATCCAGCTCTGCTTCTTACTACATTTAAATCTGCTAAAGCACCAGCAATATCAGGAGTTGATTTTTTAGCTCTTGACTCTGCCCTGATTAAAAATAGCTCCGACATTCTCATGATCGTAACATCATCAGCACCGGTTGAAACCCTTGTATACTTCTTTGTGATTTTTTTTGGAGAGGTTGTTGTATAATTAATTTCTTGTCTAACATCACCAACCTCATGAGCTGAATTTAATGTACCTGATGAATTTATTTCATTTCTACCCCCTAAGGTAGTAGGATAATAAAAGAAAGCAATAGCGTTTGAGTTTTGAGCATCAAACTGTAATTCAAAGATAGACTCTGAAGTGTTTTGAGTTAACCAAATATTTGCATAGTTAGCACCAGATAACATGGTATATCTACCAGACGAAATTAATTCCGTACTCAATGATTCAGCAGAAGCATAGTCACCAGTATAAAGTGCTACTCTAGCTCTCAACATTTTAGCTGCATCTTTACCCATTCTTCCTAAAATTTTGTTTGAAAAGCTAGTTACAGCAATAGCATCGTCTAAATCCTTCTTAATTTGAGTAAAAACTTGCGCTTCTGTTGATTTAGCCACCGGAGTAGCATCTGTCTCAACTAACGTTGGAGTTAAAACAATAGGAACTCCTACACCACTTGATTGATTGTAACCTGAATTAGATCCACCAAACAATCGAAGTAAATCAAAGTAAATCATTGCTCGCAGAGTTTTAACCTCAGCTGTGTAGGCATCTTTATTTAAGGCCGGATCAGTAATCGTTGGGATTGCCGCCAATAAAGTATTTGCTCTATTTACAGTAGAATACATTCTATTCCACATATTTGTAATCTCCGTATTATCTGCAAGTATAGCCTTATTATTAATTTGAGCAAAAGAGGGAAAAGTTCCAGTATGACTCAAAGTATTAGCATACATATCAGTTAATGCCCAAAATCTTAATCCATAGTAATCTCCACTCTGAAATCCACTATAGATACCTAGTAAACCAGCTTTTGCACTAGCTGCGTCAACATACGCCGTTTTAGCATCCAATGATGCCTGAGGCTTTTGATCCAAATAAGAGTCTGTACAAGATGAAATGAGTACAGCTCCAGAAAGGACCGCTATTTGAAATATATTTTTAATTTTCATGTTTTTAAAATTTAGAATCCTAGATTAATACCAAATGTGTATGTTTTTCCTTGTGGAAAAGTCAAGAAATCTGTTCCCGGAGCTAAGTTAGTATCTGAAAAAGTACTTACTTCTGGATCGAAACCTGAATATTTGGTAATTGTAAATAAATTTTGTGAAGCTCCATAGATTCTTAGCGATCTGATTTTAAGCTTACTAACTATTTCTTTACCAAAAGTATAACCTAAGCTAATATTTTTCATTCTTAGGTACGAACCGTCTTCTAAGAAACGAGTTGAAGTTCTCCTGTTATTGTTTGGATCACCATATACTGCTCTTGGAAGAGTGGTATTCGTATTAGTTGGCGTCCATCTATTTAAAATTGTTGAAAATTGACCAAATATACTATTCATCCCTTCTGCAAAAGCTCTGGTATTATTGTAAATAGAATTACCTCCAACAAATTGGGCAAAAGCACTAAAATCGAATCCTTTATAATTAACGGATGTTGTTATTCCACCATAATATTTTGGAAGACCTTGACCTATAATTTCTTGATCGTCAGAAGTTATTTTACCATCTCCATTTAAATCAGCAAATTGAATATCTCCAGGTCTTGCTGCCGCACTTTGAAATGGTGCCGCTGTAACAGCTGCTTGAGATTGGAAGATTCCAACTACTCTGTATCCTCTGAAAGAACCAACTGATTGACCTTCTTGTACCCAAGAAGCAAAACCTGCAGCAAAAGGTGCGCCTTCTAGTTTGGTGATTTTATTTTTAACAAGCGAGATATTAGCTCCTAAATTCCAAGTTAAATCCTTTTTACGGATAATATCACCGTTTAAAGCTAACTCTAAACCTTTGTTATCCATACTTCCTAAGTTTTTTTGAATAGCTAAGAAACCTGAGCTACCTACTAATGGTCTACTTTGAAGCAATTTATCTGTCTTCTTATCGTAATAATCAGCAGTGAAATTAACACGATCTTTAAATAATCCTAAATCAATTCCAAAATCTAAAGTTGTAGCATTTTCCCATGTCAAATCTGGGTTACCTAATTGATTTGGTGATAAGCCCGGAGATTGTAAATAATTGGCTCCTCCAGCTACTAAAGCTAGGGATGTAAAATTACCGATTTCTTGATTTCCTGTGATACCATAACTAGCTCTTAATTTTAAATTAGAAATAGATTTGATATTCTTCATAAAGTTTTCTTCTGTAGCTCTCCATGCAACCGAACCCGCAGGGAAAGTTCCATAACGTTTGTTGGCACCAAATCTAGAAGATCCATCAACACGTACAGAACCACTTACAATATATTTATTCTTGTAAGAGTAGTTTAAACGTGACAAATATGACACTAAACCATAAGAAGAGCCGCCAGATGAAGCATCTGTTTTAACTGCACCTGCAGATAATCTTCTAACATTATTACCTGGAAAACCAGTAGCAGAACCAAATAAAGATTCAAAATTTGACTTTTGAAAGGTAATACCACCAATCACATTAAACGAATGTTCACCAAAGGTTTTGTTAAATGTTAGGATGTTTTCATTAATAAAATTAATCTCCTGATTTTGACCTTCAGCATCTGATCCATTTGCACCGGCACCAACGTTTGTTGTTGTTGGGTAATATCTTCTATCCTTAGAGGTTAAATAATCTATACCAAAAGTGGTTTTAAATTTCAAGCTTGGGATAATAGTGTATTCTCCAAAAGTATTGGCCAATAAACGCGTATTAGTTGCGTAAAAAGTTGGTTCTAATGCTGAAGCAACTGGATTATCAATTGATGATAATGGATCTTTTCCATAAGTACCATCTGATTTGTAAACAGGAATTGTTGGTGCCAATAAAATGGCAGCACTTACTACACCATAAATATTATTATCGTTGTTTGTTCTGTTAGATTTAGAGCTTGAGAAATAAGAAGAAACACCCACTTTAAATTTATTGCTTACTTGGTTATCTAAATTAACTTTTCCGCTATATCTTTTGTAGTTAGACCCAATCACAATACCATCTTGATTGAAGTAATTACCTGACATGAAAAACTTAGTTTTCTCAGAGCCTCCTCTTAGTGATAAATCATAGTTTTGTTGTGGTGCTTTTCTAAAAATTTCGTCTTGCCATACTGTTGTCGTTGCATTAGCTGGATTTGGATCTAAACCAAAAGCCGCAGCATCTACACCTGCTCCAAATCTATTAGTTAAAGATTCATTTAAAGCTGTAATGTATTGTGGTCCTGTTACAGTAGCTAATTTCATTCTTGGTGATTGCGTACCGTAATAAGAATTAAAGTTAATCTGAGTACTTTCATTTTTACCTCTTTTCGTAGTCACTAAAACAACTCCATTAGCAGCTCTTGATCCATAAATTGCAGCAGCAGCAGCATCTTTTAAAACTTCGATAGATTCGATATCACTTGGATTAATGTCAGAAAGTGAATTTGTTAACTGACCACCCGCTCCTAGTTGAGTATATGAACCTGTATTTATTGGAATACCATCTACGACATATAAAGGCTGATTACTTCCACTTAATGAGGATAGGCCTCTAATTCTTACAGATATACCTCCGCCTGGAGTACCTGATGCTTGAGTTACCTGAACACCAGCAGCCCGACCTTGTAAAGCTTGTTCAGTTGATAATAAAGGAGCATCTTTAATCTCCTTGGCTCCAATTGAGGTTTGGCTACCAGTAATTAAAGCTTTTGATTGCTCACCATAACCAACAACTACCACTTCAGAGAGTTGCTTCGCATCATTTTCAAGAGAAACATTAATCACCGTTTTGTTTCCAATTGAAATAGTTTGCGTAAGAAATCCCACGTAAGAAATTTCTAATGTTTTAGAACCTGCAGCTGCAGAAATAGAATAATTTCCACTTGCATCTGTTTGCGTTCCTGTTTTTGTTCCAGTTACTTTAATTGAAACCCCTGGTAATGGTAAGCCATCTTCTCTAGATGTCACCCTACCAGTAATTCTCTTGTCTTGCGCCAATGCGGTACTTGCCAACATTACACAAAGCAATAAAATGCTTAGTAATTTTTGTTTCATGCGTTTTTTTGTTTTGGTTAAAAATTTCTGTTATGAAATAAAACTCAATTAAAGTTTAATTATCAAAACGCAATATATATTAAAATTGTTTTATAATTTATTATAAAACTAATTTATAGGCTATTTTATTAAAATATTACAATTATCAGAGCAAATAATTATATATTTTACAATATATATAAATGAGCATTTTATGAAGATTTTTA
>JACMOI010000091.1 GCA_014378105.1 Pseudopedobacter sp. | reverse complement strand
AATAGCATTGGCAAAAGCAAGCGTGCTACCATTTTAAGTAACCAGAGCACGCATATAGTTATAAATATAAATTTTAAAAGTGTCATATTAAATTATTGTATTACAAATATAGACGATAATTGCTTTTGTATGTTACAGGCAATTCAAATGTGACATAGTACGGAAATACGTACACCTTACGACTATTCGCCATAAATAATCTCAACAACCCGGCCAACCTGACCGTCAGCCAAACGAACCTTTATCCCACGAGAATGAAATGGAGAACTCGTTAATAATGCCTGAACTATTCCACGGGTTTTTGCCCCGCTTCGCTGATCTTTTTTCAATATAATGTCAACCTGCAAGCCTGGATATACGTCTTTTCTGTTCTGCCCGTTCATAATTTGCTAATTTTTTTATTTTGAATAAAACCGTAAATTTACAACACACATATATAAAATGGCCGATAAAGATTTATTAGAAGTGATTTCTGAAATGCTTCGTAAGCAGGATCAACATTCTGAATTAATTGGCGAAACAAACAACGGAATTAAAGAGACAAATAGTCAACTTGTTGAAACTAATAGCATCTTGAAAGAATTTATGGGCGTTAGTATAAAACAATGGGAGGAACAACAAAAGTTTAATGAACGGATATTCAATAAGCTAGAAGGAATAGAAAAACAACTTGAAAAAATTGCTGATTTAGAAGACCGAGTAAAGCGCATAGAAAATATTCTATTTAAAGCCTCGTAGGCCTAAACGAATACTTACTTTAAACATAAAACTCTCTGCTTTAAACGTTTAAAACCTTTCCGTCATCACTTTTTCCAAAGCAAACATTTCATCACGTAACTTCGCTGCACCCAAAAAATCCATTTCTTTCGCCGCAGTCACCATTTCTTTTTTCGTCTTATCAATTGATTTTTGAAGTTCGGCCTTCGTCATGTATTGAACAATCGGGTCTGCGGCTAAGCTGGCAATCATATCATTCTCCACATATGCTTTTTGCACGCCACCTACAAAATCCATTACCGAAGTTTGTTCAATAATTTGCTCACGAGTTTTTCCAACCGTTACAGGAGTAATGCCATGTTTCAAATTATAAGCAGTCTGTTTATCTCGTCTGCGGTCGGTTTCATCAATTGTAACCCGCATACTGTCGGTAATTTTATCGGCATACATAATTACCCGTCCACGATCGTTGCGGGCTGCCCGCCCAATGGTTTGAATCAATGATCTTTCCGAGCGTAAAAATCCTTCTTTATCAGCGTCTAAAATAGCAACTAGCGAAACTTCTGGTAAATCCAATCCTTCACGCAATAAGTTTATCCCAATCAGCACATCAAAAACGCCTAAACGTAAATCACGTAGTATTTCTACCCTTTCTAATGTTTTAACTTCAGAGTGAATATAACGAACCTTAATACCTAGTCGATCCATGTATTTCGTCAATTCCTCCGACATTCTTTTGGTGAGCGTAGTCACCAAAATACGATCGCCTAGTTTTACCGTTTTATCAATTTCGTCCAACAAATCATCCACCTGGTTAATTACCGGTCTAATTTCAATAATCGGATCTAACAATCCCGTTGGCCGAATTACCTGTTCTACAAATACGCCTTCCGTTTTCTCCAGTTCATAATCACCCGGTGTGGCGCTTACATAAATAGTTTGCGGAGCTAAACTTTCAAATTCATTAAAATTTAATGGTCGGTTATCCAATGCAGCAGGCAAACGAAAACCATAATCTACCAATGCCAGTTTTCTTGATCTATCTCCACCATACATTGCCCTAATTTGCGGCACAGTCGCATGGCTTTCGTCAATCACCATCAGGTAATCATCCGGAAAGTAATCTAATAAACAGAATGGCCGCATACCAGGAGTACGGCCGTCAAAAAACCGGGAATAATTTTCAATGCCGCTACAATATCCCAGCTCCCGCATCATTTCCAAATCGTAATTCACACGTTCTTCCAAACGCTTTGCTTCCAGGTACCGCTGGTCATTTTCAAATTGTTTTTTCCGTACCTCAAGTTCTTCTTGAATACCCCAAATAGAACTTAAAAATTTCTCCTTTGGCGTTACAAACAAATTTGCGGGGAACAGTGCGACATGACTCATCTTTTCAATAGTTTTGCCAGATGCCGGATCAATGCCCGATAATTCCTCAATATCATCGCCAAAAAAGCTAACCCGATAAGCATAATCCATATACGCCGGATAAATATCTACTGTATCGCCTTTAACTCTAAAAGTTCCACGTTTAAAGTCTGTAGTCGTTCTCGAATATAATATTTCAACCAACCGATGTAAAAATGCATTTCTGGAAACTTTAGTTCCAACTGCAAACCGAAAAATAGAATTGGCAAAATCTTCCGGATTACCCATACCATAAATACAGGAAATGGATGAAACCACAATTACATCTCTTCGACCAGACATTAAAGAGGAAGTTGTTCTTAAACGTAATTTTTCAATCTCCTCATTGATTTGAAGATCCTTTTCTATATAAGTATTGGTGGTTGGTAAAAATGCTTCGGGTTGGTAATAATCGTAATAGGAAACAAAATAATTGACCGCATTTTCAGGGAAAAATTGCTTGAACTCACCGTAAAGTTGAGCTGCCAATGTCTTATTATGACTTAAAATGAGTGTAGGTTTTTGCGTTTGCTCAATTACATTGGCTATGGTAAATGTTTTACCAGAGCCGGTTACTCCTAATAATGTTTGATAATTTTCTCCTGACTTAACACCTGATACCAATTGTTTGATAGCAGTTGGTTGATCACCAGTTGGGGAATAATCAGAGGCAATTTTAAAATCCATTTTCAAAGATAAAATTAAAATTAGTAGAGAAATCGTAAAAAAAAGGGATTCGTCTTTACAGACAAATCCCCTCGTCAAACCTTATACATGAACAATTAATGCTCATATCTAAAGACGCAAATTAATGCCATTTGGTTTAGGAAGGCTCACATTATTGTTGCATTTTTACTTTCCTATGGCTTTACTGGTTTACTCTCCCCATTTAAATACCCGGATTGCATATGCCTTTCAGCATATATTCGAAAACATTCTTTCGATAGATATTGCTTTTACTCAAATTCAAGAGACTTTCGAAAGTTTTGAAGACACAAAAATTTCTTATTCGAATGAACCTTTAGGAGATGAAATCCATTTTGAAAGCCATCCTTTTATTTTACAGAATACCATTCAAAAAGTTGATTTGGCTTTCGCCGACGTAAATGGTAAACAAATTCCATTTCCAGTTAAAGATTCATTTTTCGATGCTGATATTTTCTCTGCCACGTTTTATTTATTAAGCAGATACGAAGAATACACAAACAAACAAAAAGACGATCATAACCGATTTGAGGGAAAATCATCGTTGGCATATAAAAACGGATTTTTATATCATCCTGTAATTGATGAGTGGGCTTTTGAAATTGCCAAATTATTAAGAAGCAGATTTAGTGATTTTAGGATTGCACAACGTCGATTCTACTTTCAACCCACAATAGATATAGATCGACCTTATTATTACCTGACAGATTCTTTTTTTAAACAAAAAGCTAAGAAGATACGCTATCGGTTAGACTCTGATCCTTTTGATGTTTATCAACAAGTTTCAGATTGGGATTTGCAGTTCGGCACCAAAACCATCTATTTCTTTTTGATGAGTAATCAACATGAAAATGATCAAGCTCCTTCAATAGATCATCAGCTTTTTAAGGACATCATTAAAGAGCTCAGTGAAAATCATCCGGTGGGTTTACATCCTTCTTATTTTTCAAATGAAAACCCAACCGCAATTAGAACCGAAAAGAATGCGCTTTTCAAAATAGCGGAAAGAAAAATCAGCATAAGTCGACAACACTATTTGATGTTAAGCTTTCCCAAAACCTATCGAAATTTAATTGCTGCGGGAATAAAAGAAGATTACTCTATGGCTTTCGCCGATGTTCCGGGTTTTAGAGCAGGTACCTGTACATCGTTTTTTTGGTACGATTTAGAGAAAGAATTTATTACGGATTTACTGGTTCATCCAATCACAGTAATGGACCAAACATTAAAGAAATATTTGGGTTTATCGCCCGAAGAAGCTATTCATCTGTTGAATGAACTCATTATCAATGTCGAAAAAGTAAATGGTGATTTTATCAGCCTTTGGCATAATGAATCGATAAGTGATTTTGGCACTTGGAAAGGTTGGAAAGTTGTTTATTTGAAACTTCTGGAAAATTCATCTCAAAATCTAAAATCATAATTCAAAAATCGTAGATTTAAATTATGATGTTTTTGTTAAACAAAACCAATAGTATCGCCAATCATTTCTTAGCTGAGTTAAGAGATGGCGATGTTCAGCAAGACAGTATGCGCTTTCGAAGAAATTTGGAAAGAATGGGCGAAATTTTCGCTTACGAAATCAGTAAAAAACTGACTTATGAGGAATTTGAGGTACAAACGCCGCTAGGTTTAGCAAACATCAATATGCTTCCTAACGTGCCGGTTTTAGCGACTATCTTAAGAGCCGGCCTACCATTACACCAAGGTTTATTAAATGTTTTTGATAAAGCCGAATCCGCTTTTATATCCGCCTACCGTAAAACAAAGAAGTCGGGCGATTTCGTAATTCAAATGGAATATGTTTCTACTCCAGATTTGGAAGGAAAAACGGTTATTATTTCAGATCCAATGCTGGCCACAGGTAAAAGTATGGTACTTTGTTGTAAAGAATTATTAGCCAATTATAAAATAAAAACATTACACATTGTCGCTGTAATCGCCAGCCAAGAAGGAGTTGAACACATCAAAGCAAATTTACCTAAAGCCAATTTATGGTTAGGCGCAATTGATGAGGAAATGACTACCAAAGCTTACATAGTTCCTGGTTTGGGTGATGCTGGAGATTTAGCTTTTGGCGAGAAGGTTTAGTTCAGTTTTTAATTCAGTAATCTTTCAACTAATTTATCCATAGCTTTGATTGAAATTTATTTACTCATTCTCAAATCTTCAAATTGAAATCATATCAACATATCTTCTTCGATCTCGACCATACTTTATGGGACTTCGATAAAAACGCTGAAGAAACTTTAAGCGAACTTTATTTTAATTACCAGCTCGCAAATTTAGGTTTAAGCTCTTGTGATATTTTTATCGAGACTTATACCAAAAACAATCATCAACTTTGGGCTGATTATCATTTAGGTAAAATTACCAAAGAGGCTTTAAGAGAAACTCGATTTAAAAAGACTTTTTTAGATTTAGGTTTAGATGAGTCGGTAATTCCAAATAAATTTGAGGATGACTATGTGAACATTTGTCCAACAAAATCAAACCTTTTCCCGCATACCCACGAAACGCTTTCTTATCTTCAACAGAAATACACCCTCCATTTAATCTCAAACGGATTCAAAGAATCAACCGAGTATAAAGTAAAAAACACAAACCTAACTCCTTATTTTCAAAATGTCATTATCTCTGAGGTGATTGGAATTAACAAACCAGATAAAGCCATTTTTCAATACGCAATAGATAAGGCAAAAGCATCTACTCAGCAAAGTTTAATGATTGGAGACAGCATAGAAGCTGATGTGAGAGGGGCGCTAAATTTTGGAATGGATGCTATTTATTTTAATCCTCATTTTGCCGAAATACCACATGATGTAAGCTGGCATATTAATCACTTGGAAGAATTAACTAAAATTTTATGAGCTTAAAAAGTGATATCGATAAAATTAAAAGCTCCATTAAATTTTACGAGGAATTTTTGAAAACTGTTTCAGAGGAAGCTTTTGTTAAAAATCCTGCCCAAGGCATTTGGTCCTATTCTGAGGTTTATTCTCATATCTTGAGCGCAAACCACATGTCACTCATCGCATTAGAAAAATGTTTAAATAAAACTACAGAAATCAAAGCCAGAAAACCGCATTGGAAAGTTAGATTGATTCTTTTTTTTGGAAGATTTCCTCCAGGAAAATTTAAAGCCCCAGCACAAATTGCTGCCACTGTTAAAAAAATATCGATAGAAGAAGCGTCTAATTTAATCATCAAATTCAAAAAGAAATTGGACACTTTATTGACCGATTTCAAGAAATTTGACCCTAAATATAAAGTAAAACACCCCAGATTAGGTTTTTTAGATGCAAAATCATGGTTGCGATTTATTTTCATTCACACCAAACATCATCAAAAACAAATCACCAGAATCAGCAAAATGCTTCATCAATAGTCAACTAATTGACATTTTGTTTCATTAGAAAAACCAACTAGACTTTTCTTCGTTAAACCATTCAAAATTAATAAGTTGAGAAATTTAACATTTAACACATTCTTAACTTTATGGTAATGTATTTGTTAGACATTTGTTAAAACCTATATAATGATGGACTTATTTTATTATGGTGTTGTTGTAATTGCTTTAATCGCTGTTGCAGCATTTTATTTTAGCCCTTTTGATTTAAAAATTGAAGAAGAAAAGGATTAATGATTTAGTAAATAAATTATTTCTACGTGAAGTCTTAAAATCAAGGCTAAATAATAACTACCCTCGCAAATTATTTAAACATTTCTGTTATGTCTAAAAGAGAAATCGATATTGTAATTATATCTGATGTGCATTTGGGCACCTATGGTAGTCATGCCAAAGAGCTTCTAAAATACTTAAAAAGTATTAAGCCAAAAATGTTGATTTTGAATGGTGACATTATTGATATCTGGCAATTCAGTAAATCTTATTTTCCAGAAGATCATATGAAAGTGATTCGTAAAATCTTAAAATTCGTGACTGATGGCGTTCCTGTTTATTACCTTACAGGAAACCATGATGAAATGTTAAGAAAATTCGCCGATTTTAATTTGGGGGTTTTTCAGCTATTAAATAAATTGGTTTTAAATTTAGATGGAAATAAGGCATGGGTTTTCCATGGTGATATTTTTGATGTGACCATGCAGCACTCGAAATGGCTAGCTAAACTTGGCGCAGTAGGTTATGATACATTGATACATATCAACAGCTTGACAAATTGGTGTTTAACCAAAATGGGCAAGAAAAAATACTCCTTCTCGCAAAAAATAAAAGCAAGTGTAAAAGAGGCGGTGAAATTTATTAATCAGTTTGAGCAAACAGCTGCTGAATTAGCTATTGAAAAAGGATATGCTTTTGTAATTTGTGGACATATTCATCATCCCGAAATCAGAGAAATTAAAACAGATAAAGGAAGTGTGACTTACTTGAATTCTGGTGATTGGGTAGAAAGTTTAACTTCTTTAGAATATCAAAACGGTGTTTGGGATATCTATAAATTTGATGCCAGCCAATTTACGAAAGAAGATGATGATACACATGATATTGAAAACTTGAATGATATGTTGGATGTTAAAGAGCTTTTTGAAAAATTTAAACAAGAAGTTGCTTAATAAGAATTTCTTATGAAAATACTTTATGCCATACAAGGAACTGGAAATGGACACATCAGCAGAGCAAGAGAAATTGTGCCGCTTTTGCAACAATATGGGGAATTAGATTTATTAGTAAGTGGCACACAAGCTGATGTTTCATTATCGCAACCATTAAAATATCAGTTTCATGGCTTTAGTTACATTTTTGGGAAAAAAGGCGGAATAGATTATTGGAAAACCTTTAAGGTGATGAATCTTCGTCAATTTTGGAAAGACATGCATTCCGTTCCATTAGAAGATTATGATTTAATCATCAATGATTTTGAACCTTTAACAGCTTGGGCTTGTCGGTTAAAAAAAATTAGAAGTGTTTCTTTAAGCCATCAAGCATCTTTTTTATCTAATAAAACTCCCCGCCCGGCTAAAAGCGAAAAATATGCTGAAATTATATTAAAATATTATGCGCCAACAACAGAGCATGTTGGTTTTCATTTTAAGCCGTATGATGATTTTATTCATACACCAGTAATTAGAAGTGAGATTAGAAATCTTGATCCACAAAACCACGGTTATTACACCGTTTATCTTCCAGCGGTAGACGATAAGATTTTAGTAAAATACCTGCAGGCAGTACCTGAAGTAAAGTGGCAAGTTTTTAGCAAACATCAAAGAACGCCTTATCAAAACGGCAACGTTCAAGTGAAGCACATAGATAACGAACTTTTCAATAAAAGCTTAGAAAACTGCGAAGGCTTACTTACTGGCGGAGGTTTTGAAGGTCCGGCAGAGGCACTTTATCTTGGTAAGAAAGTGCTGATGATGCCCATGAAAAATCAATTTGAACAAGAATGTAACGCTGAAGCTGCCCGTTTAATGGGGATTCCAGTCATTCATAAAATCGATAAAGAGTTTACGGAATCTTTAAAAAAATGGATAAGTGCTGAACAAAAAATTATTGTTGATTTTCCAAATCAAACAGCAGACATTGTCGAACAATTGGTACAAACCTTTGCGGGTAAAAAACTCAATTTAGCCTAGATATTATAGATTATCCTTATTATTGCGTACCTGCAAAATTCAAGCATGATTCAGCAATTCAGGAATTTAAACTTCATTAATATCCTTCTACTATTAATCCTTCTTATTATTTTAAGGATTGAAATTTTCATGCATTTACCAAATAATGTGAATTCAGGGTTTCTAGAGCTTTTTTCTCGTTTACTTATTCCTTTGAATATCAAAGATGATTTGTCACCTACACTAAATATAACTTTAGCAGGATTAATTGTTTTCTCACAAGCATTATTATTCAATAGAATCATTAATAATCTGAATGTTTTAGGGAAATCTTCTTTTATTCCTGCGTTATTTTATATCATTTGCTCTAGCGTATTTTCGCCATTTCTATTATTGTCTCCACCACTAATTTGCAATTATTTTATTCTATTTATCATTCATAAAATTTTACAAGCGTATAAAGAGTCGGTATCTATTTCTAGCCTATTTGACTTAGGCTTGGTAGTCGCCATTGGTACAATTTTTTATTTTCCTTTTGTACTGTTTCTTGTTTTGTTGTGGGCATCTCTTATTATTTTGAAACCCTTTAATTGGAGAGAATGGATAGGTGCTTTAATTGGATACCTAACAATTGTTTTCTTTTTAGGTGTGTATTATTTCTGGAATGGACATCTATTAGACTTTTATGAGATCTGGAAACCACTTTCTAATAAGTTTCCTTTTTACATCAAAATTAATGTGATGGATTACATTGTTTTATTACCAATAGTTATTGTCATGATTTTGGGATTTCTCCAAATCAGACAAAACTTCTTCAGAAGTTATATCCTCATTAGAAAATTTCTCCAATTAGTATTTTTTGTTTTCGTTATTGCGGCGTTATCTTTTTATCTTAAATCCGATTTTAGAATTAACCATTTCCTTTTATGTGTAATACCCGTATCCACATTACTTTCCTATTACTTCATAACCGCTAAGAAAAAATGGGCTTATGAATCTTTCTTTCTCATCATTGTTGGATTCATCATTTACTTTCAGTTTTTCTAAAGCAATTGTTTAACTTTTTTTAACAGATAATCAGCCGTTAAACTGCTAAATTTTGATAGTTTTGTAGCAAATTAATTGCGGATTTACCATTACCACTAAATAAAATGAAAGTTGGCGTTGTTGTTTTTCCAGGTTCTAATTGTGACCAAGATTTAATTTACGTTTTTCAAAAAATTCTTGGTCAGGAAGTTGTTCCACTTTGGCACAAAGATCATGATTTGCAAAACGTTGATTTTGTAGCATTACCTGGGGGATTTTCATATGGAGATTATTTACGTTCTGGCGCAATTGCCCGTTTTTCACCCATCATGCAAGAGGTTATTTCTTTTGCAAATAAAGGGGGTTATGTATTGGGTGTTTGTAATGGCTTTCAAATTTTAACAGAGGCGGGCTTATTACCTGGTGGCTTATTACATAATGCCAATAGAAAGTTTATTTGTAAAAATGTTCATTTAAAAGCAGTTACCACTAATAGCTTGATAACTGACAAGATTGATCCTGATAAAGCTTTGAAAATACCTATTGCACATGGCGAAGGAAATTTCTATGCTCATGCAAATGAACTGAAAAAGTTGAATGATCGTGATCAGATTTTGTTTAGATACTGTGATGAGAATGGAAACATTACCGCCGAATCTAACCCAAATGGGTCTGTTGAAAATATTGCCGGTGTGTGTAATCCAGGAAGAAATGTTTTTGGAATGATGCCTCATCCAGAAAGAGCCGCAGACCCGATTTTAGGAAATGAAGATGGATTAGTTTTATTCGAGTCAATTTTATCAATGGTGAACGCCTAATGATCAACCTTGTTGTTGATATTGGTAATTCTTCAACAAAAATTGCTGTTTTTGATCAGGATAATATTATTTTAAGTGATAAAGCAATCGATTATTGTGATCAGGATCTTCAAAAACTGAAAGAGAAATATCAGATTGAAAATTTGATCATCTCATCAGTAAGAAAAAATATAGGTTTGGATGAAGAGTATTTGAAAAGTAATTTCAACTATATAAAATTTAACCATTCGGTTTTTATACCTATTGATAACAAATATGAAAGCCCAACAACGTTAGGGTTAGATAGATTGGCAGCGGTAATTGGGGCAAATAAAATTTATCCTAAACAAAAAGTTTTAGTGATTGATGCTGGAACTTGTATTACCTATGATGGAATTAATGAAAAGGCTATCTATAACGGAGGAAGTATTTCTCCAGGCATTAACATGAGATTTGAAGCCATGCATCATTTCACATCAAAATTACCATTAGTAAATTTTGATTCGGATTATAAAAGTGCATATGGCAAAAACACCAATGAGGCCATGCTTTCGGGGGTAATAAATGGATTGATTTACGAATTAGAGGGGTTTATCAAACAAGAATTAAATAATAACAAAGAAACGAAGATTATACTTTGTGGTGGGGATGCCGCGTTTTTTGATTCGAGGTTTAAAAATAGCATCTTTGCGCACTTAATTTTACATGAGCCCAATCTGGTTTTGATTGGTTTAAATACAGTTGTTAATTATCAGCATGATTTTAAATAAAAAATATATTCTGGCATTATCGTTTATTGTAATGTTTGCGATTAATGTAAATGCACAATCTACTACCAACTCTCCGTATTCGAAATTTGGAGTTGGTAATATTAAAGGAAGCTATCTTCCTCAGTTTAGAGCAATGGGAAACTTAGCTTATGGTATCAGTAGTTTTGGTGGATATCAAAATATCAACGTGTCAAATCCAGCTTCCTATTCTCAAATTAGATTGACAGCCTTTGATGTTGGAGCTTCGGCGGATTTTCAAAACCTGAGTAAAGGAAGTTTGTCTGAAAAAAGTTTCAACTCAGCATTAAGTCATTTTACTTTTGCTATCCCTATCACTAAAAAATCAGCTTTTAGCTTCGGATTATTGCCTTTTAGTAATTTAGGTTATCAATCTCAAAACGTTATTTCAGTAGATACTTTTAAGGTAAGTCAAATTTACTCTGGTGAAGGCGGCTTATCTAAGGCTTACCTGGGTTATGGGATTGGTATTGGAAAGCATTTGAACGTTGGTGTAAACATGAGCTATATTTTTGGTGATTTAAAAGAAACTAGAGCTGCTGAATACCAAAAATATGCTGGATTTTTAAATTCTAAGTCGCAAAATGATTTAAGTATAGGTGGCTTAAACTTTGATTTTGGCGTTCAGTATATAAAACTTTTAAATAAGGATACTCGTTTAACTGTGGGTTATACTGGCGGAGCAAAAACATCTTTCAACACTAGCAACAAAACGTTATTTACAAGATATCAAAAAGATTATAAAACAAATACTGAGTTTAGGGCTGATACTATTGCTTTTGTAGATGGTGCAAAAGGGAAGTTGGTTATGCCTACCAATCATAATTTTGGATTTAGTATAGAGAAAATTAACAAGTGGGTTGTTGGTGCCGATTTAAGATTAGCAAAGTGGTCTCAGTATAGCTTAAACGGAACTAATGGGAATTTAAATAATACTTGGGGTTTTTCTGTTGGCGGTCAAATTACGCCAAACATCAAAGCGGTGACTAATTATATTAAATTGATTGATTATCGTTTTGGAATCAATTATGATAAAACGTATCTGAATATTAATAATAAAGATATTGATGTAAAATCAATAAATTTTGGATTCGGATTTCCATTAATTTCTGCCCGTACAGCTTTTTATAAAATTAACTTAAGTACCGAGTTCGGTAAAAAAGGAACACTTGATAATAACCTAGTAAAAGAGAAATTTATCAATATTAAATTAGGTTTTACCATTAACGATAGGTGGTTCCAGAAATATAAGTACGATTAATAAGGATGTTTAAGGCCAAAAAATATATCATTTTTGGAATATTAAGCTTGTGCTTTGCAGCTTGTGAAAATGATATGAGTAAGGTAAAGCAGATTGAACTTAAACAAAAGGAAGAAATAGAAATTACTAAAGGAGCTGAAATCATTTACAGCGATTCGGCAAAAGTTAAAGCTAAATTAACTACTCCAATATTATATAATCACAAAACCGCCAAGAATCCATTTTATGAGATGCCTAAAGGTATAGTGGTTATTTTTTATGATGATAACTTGAAACAAACCAGTAAAGTAACTTCTGAATACGCTATCCGAAAGGAAAACGAAAAAATTATAGAGTTAAAGAAGAATGTCGTAGCTACTAATGCCGAAGGAAAAACCTTTAAATCAGAAGAGTTAATTTGGGATGAGAATTTAAAGAGATTCTATTCTAATCGTGTGGTAACAATCACCACAGATAAAGCAACAATATCTGGAACTAGTTTTTGGGCTACTGAAGATTTTAGTTATTATGAAATAAAACAAGGAGCTGGGCCAATTCAGTTTAATCAGAATTTTAGTCAGTAAATTTTGATTTTTAAATCAGAAAAAAATTTCAGTAACAATAGGAACATCAACCTTTAAGCAGTTTTAAGGAGATAAATTTTTACTTATAGCTGTTCGTAAAATACCTAATTTCCTTAAACTTTGATAATGATGTTCTTTCTATACATTATCCATAAAATCAATAACCAGATTAATACGAATGTGATTGCTCCAGCTAAGGATGCGTTATAAGGCGAAAAATAAGGAGTGAAAAATTGTTCGTAAAACCAGCCTTTTAATGTTACGTTTTTACCATTTAATGGTACATAAATAAGGGTCATTGACCTTCCAATAATTCCTGAGGCAAAGAAAACAGTAATTGCATTTACACCATATATAACAAAAGGCTTAGTGAATTTAGTGAAGCCTTTCACGTCTATTAGCCAATAGCATAAACCTAAAGCCATACTAGCCAATCCGCCGGTATACAATACAAAGGAGCTTGTCCATAATGATTTATTGATGGGAAAAACTAAATCTAAAACTAAACCAGCTAAAGCCGCAATTAAACCATAGGTAAACATCCACGCAACTTTATTTTCATCAGTTCGCTGTTTTGACTTTAAGGTTAGGCCGATTAATATTCCGAATAAACCGGTTGCCACTGCAGGAAGTGTACTTAATAAGCCTTCAGGATCCCAAGTTTTACTAGATTTCCATAAGTGGGCTTCGGTAAAAATAGTACGGTCTAACCAAGCACCAAGGTTTGTTTCTGGCTCTAAATTAGGGAAACCTATGTTGGGTACAGGAATTAAGGTCATTACTAACCAATAAATCAAAATCAACCCTATGAATAATCTAAAAAGCACTTTTTCATTAAACTTGATAAATAGAATCGCAGTGATGAGATATACTATTGCAATTCTAGTTAAAACGCCGGGAATGCGGACAACAGAAAAATCAAAGAAAGGAAATAAGGATAGCAATAATCCTAAGCCAAATAAAATCGAAGCTCTTTTAAAAACGGAAAGTAAGACTTTTGAATGATTAGCGGCATCTACTTTCTTCCCTGAAAGCGCATAAACTATTGATACACCAACTATAAATAAGAAAAAAGGAAATATTAAGTCTGTTGGTGTGCAACCATTCCATTCTGAGTGTTCTAAAGGAGCATAAATATATCTCCAATCTCCCGGGTTATTTACCAAAATCATGGCGGCAACGGTAATTCCTCTAAAAACATCTAATGAAAGCAGTCTCTTTTTTAGTTCAGGAGCAGGGGTCATGTTGTTTAAATTTAAGTTTATAGGTTATTTAAATTTAGGTTTTTTTAATTAAAAAAAAATCGTAGAGATTTCTACGACTTTATAACCAAAAAATTTAAACCAAATCATTAAAATTTCCATTTTACAAAAGCTTCCATAGCCTCATAGTTTGCTAAGCCCAAATCATCATATTGCTTGGCGGTATCTCTGTTTCGTTCTTCGGCTCTTACCCAAAACTCACGAGAATCATCACCTGGAAAAACCGGACGATCTTTTTGAGATTGGTGTTTAAAAATGGCATTTCTTTTTCGCTCTAACTCTTTCGGAGACAACGGAACTGCCATTTCAATTTCATGAATTTCCCACTCATGCCATGCCCCTCTATACAACCAAACCCAACAATCTTTAGCCCATTTTTCTGTCTTCCTTAGTTTTTCAACGGCTCTTTTTACAGCCTCGAAACATATTTTATGTGTACCATGAGGGTCGGCAAAATCTCCTGCAGCAAATATTTGCTGCGGTTTTATGCCCTGCAAAAAGTCAATAGTTACTTTAACATCTTCTTCAGAAACCTCATTTTTCCGGCTCGATTTTCTTTTTTCATAAAAAGGCATGTTCATGAAATGAATATGATCATCATTTAGTCCGCAATATCTAGCGCCCGCTGTTGCTTCGCCTTTTCTTATCAATCCTTTAATTTGTTTCAATTCTTCTGGATCATTTTGATTAGGATTTTTCGATTGGGTAAATACCTTAAGCTTCTTGTGAAGTTGCTCCATTTCAGCATCGGGTTTACCCAACGCTTTAGCCATATCCATATTAAACTCTAGATATCTTAAAGCGTCGTCATCCCAAACCGCATTATTTCCCGAGGTTTGATAAGCTACATGAACATCATGACCTTGGTCTACCAAACGAATGAAAGTACCCCCCATAGAAATTACATCATCGTCTGGATGCGGAGAGAATACGATAGAACGCTTGATCGCTGGCTCGGCTCTTTCTGGCCGCTGACTATCATCAGCATTTGGTTTACCACCCGGCCAACCGGTGATGGTGTGTTGCAATAAATTAAAAATATGGATATTTATATTGTAAACTGGGCCCTTCTCTGTGGCCAGTTGAGCCATCCCGTGACTGTTATAGTCTTCTTCGGTCAATTTTAATATAGGTTTCTCTACGGTATTGGCCAGCCAGATTACAGCTTTTTTAATTAATTTATCATCCCAAACACAATCCTTCACTAACCATGGAGTATCAAAACGAGTGAGTAGGGAAGCGGCGTCACGATCAAGAACAAATTCAACATTATCCGAAAGTTGCAAATAGGTGGCTGGTACTTCGCCAGATAATTCCCCTTCAACTGCTTTTTTAATGATGGGTGCTTTTTTGCTTCCCCAAGCCATTAGAATTATTTCCTTTGCTTTAAAAATAGTTCCCACACCCATGGTGATGGCTTTTGTTGGAACATTAGCTTTTCCTCCAAAATCTTTTGCAGCATCTTTTCTGGTTAAATCATCCAAAGTAACCATTCTAGTTCCAGAATTTGGTGCTGAACCGGGTTCGTTAAAACCAATGTGACCAGTTCTTCCGATACCTAAAACCTGTAAATCTAGACCGCCATAAGCAGTAATTTTCTTTTCGTAATTAAGACAAAATTGAGGAACTTCTTCAGTTGTTAGGGTTCCATCTGGAATGTTGATATTATTTGGAAGTATATCTATGTGGTTGAACAATTGCTCATTCATGAAACGAACATAGCTTTGCTCAGCATTCGACCGCATTGGATAATATTCATCCAAATTAAATGTGACCACATTTTTGAAGCTTAATCCCTCCTCTTTGTGCAATCTTATCAGCTCAACATAGACCCCAATTGGGGTAGCGCCTGTTGCCAAACCCAAAACGGTCTTTTCCATTTTTTCATTCTTGGAATGAATCAATGCTGCAATTTTTGCGGCTACTTTTTTGCAGGCATCCTGTTCGTTTTTATAAACAGTAACAGGTAATTTTTCAAAACGAGTTGATTCTAAAAGGTTTAAACGAGCCATTTATAATTATAATTTAACCAAATATACAATATTTTATTTTGCGGGTTTTTATTAAATAAAAACTATTTTGCGGTTTATTGCAATTTTGAAATCTTTAACCCTTATTGTCTTATCTTGTGATCTATAAAGTTTAAAAATAATGAATAAACAAATTAGCAAACTATGTGAAATAGCTAAAAAAAAAGAACGATTAATAATTGGTTTAATGTCTGGCACTTCATTAGACGGAGTTGATGTTGGTTTGTGTAAAATTAGCGGTAATGGATTAGCGGTAAAAGTTGACTTGTTAGCTTTTGAAAGCTTTCCTTATTCAGTAGCATTTAAGAACAAATTAAAAGAAATTTGTTTTTTAAAAGAAACAGATTTGGAATTGATTAGCCTACTTAATATAGAAATTGCTCAACATTTTTCTAACTCCGTAAATCAATTTTTAATCCAACAAAATTTGAAATCTGAGGCTATTGATTTAATAGCTAGTCATGGGCAAACCATCTATCATTCTCCGGCTCGACTTAGAAATGACGCTAACCCATTAAACGCTACCTTACAAATAGGAGATGGCGATTATATCGCTGTGCAAACAGGAATTATTACAATAAGTGATTTTAGACAAAAAAATATAGCTGAAGGAAAGGAAGGAGCTCCCCTAGCACTATATGGTGACTATCTTTTATTTAGAAATAACGTAGAAAACCGCATATTATTAAATATAGGTGGGATCGCGAATTTTACCATTTTAAAAAAAGATGCTGTATTTACAAATGCAATAAGCACCGATGTTGGACCTGGAAATACCTTAATGGATCAATTTATTCTAAAAGTAACGGGAAATCAATATTATGATTTGAATGCTTCAATGGCATTAGAAGGTGTAGTTGATACTGAATTACTACATGAATTATTAAATCATCCGTTTTTCAATCAACAACTTCCAAAAACTACAGGACCAGAACTGTTTAATTTAAAATATTTGGAAAATGCGATTGAAAAATCTAATAAAAATAACCTGAAAGTAGAAGATATAATGGCAACCCTTAATCGCTTTACAGCTGAGGGGATTTCCTTAGCTATCAATCAAATCTTTGATCATACTACTCATCCTGTGGTTTATACTAGTGGTGGTGGTTTTCAAAATCCATTGTTGATGAAAAATTTAGAAGGGTTAGTTCCATTTGCAATTTTTAAAAGTACGAGTGATTTAATGATTCATCCAGATGCAAAAGAAACAGTACTTTTCGCAATTTTGGCAAATGAAACGGTTGCCGGAGATTATGAAGATTTTGGAGATCAAACTAAAAGTATGGGTAAGATTAGTTTCCCAAATTAAAAAATTTGAATGTTTCCATCTTTAAAAGGAGCTAAATCTTCGCTTTCAGGATCTAAATCAGTTATAAAATGAGTGACTTGATTTAATCCACAAACCCTCATTTTTTGAACAGAATTTAACTTTTCAGCAATACTTAAAATCACCACTTTTGCTGTTGATTTAATCATTGCTTTTTTTACTTGTACTACCTCCCAATCAGAATCAGTAATTCCCTCTTTAAAATCAATTCCATTAGCTCCTAAAAAACAGATATCAACTTTTATTTCAGATAAATCGTTGATAACGCGAGCGCCGATATTAATTTGAGCATTTTTGGATAATTGACCACCTATTAGAATGACCGTAAGCTTTGGATGCTCCGCTAATTCTAAAGCAACTAAAGGACTAATTGTAAAAAATGTTAATTCTAAATCGTTTGGAATAAGTTTTGCCATTTCAATCATGGTAGTTCCACCACCAGTTAAAACAACCATCCCCTCTTTAATTAAGTTAATAGCTTTTAAAGCCACTTGCTTTTTGGACTCTTGGGCATAAACTTCATTTTGATGAAAAGGGAAATGGAAAGATTTTGAGAGCGCTCCGCCATGCACTTTTAATAATTTACCAGCTTCGTCTAATTCATTTAAGTCTCTTCTTATCGTATCCTCAGATACATCTAATTGTTGACTCAAATCTGATGAAAGTACTTTATTGTGCAGATTTATCTGCTTCATGATGTAGGTTTGGCGCTCTTTTTTTAACATCTACTTTTTTTTTCAAATATAATTTTTGATTCTAGAATAAAAAAACGCAATTACCAGTAAATAAAATTATGAGTCTGCATTAAATTAGTTATTTTTTGCGAGTTTTTGCAGCTTATATAAAACATTTTGATATCTTTTTTAGATATAATAGATAAATAAAAAACAATATTAACAACTTAAAAAGCTGTATTTAAATAGGTTAAAACATTTAATTGTGTAATTAATACACTAATATAGTAAAAAAATTTGTGTTAATAATTTGCGTTATTATGCAAATTATCTAATCTTTATCCTATTATTGTCTTGAAAAACAGCAACTTCAAAGAAATAATCTTTAACCTTTAAATTTTTAACATGAAAAAAAACTTACTCCTGTTACTTTTCGGAATGTTTTTTTTGATCGGGTTTGTTAACGCTCAGGAAAAAACGATTACTGGAACAGTAACTTCAATTGAAGACGGATTACCAATGCCTGGGGTTTCCGTAAAGATCAAAGGGTCTTCAACAGGCACTCAAACAGAGGTGTCTGGAAAGTACAGCATTCGAGCAAAAGCTGGTGACGTACTCGTTTTTTCTTTTGTAGGAACCGTGAATCAGGAAAAAACAGTTGGTGCATTAGATCAAATTAATGTTGCTTTACGATTAGACTCAAAGGCTTTGAATGAAGTTGTCGTTACTGCTTTTGGTATCACAAGAGATAAAAAAGCATTAGGTTACTCGGCACAAACTATAAAAGGAGAAGAAGTAGCCGGGACGCAACGTGAAAATTTTATTAATGCATTGCAGGGTCGTGTTGCAGGAGCTACCATTACTCCAACCAACGGTACACCAGGGGCATCTTCTCAAATTATTATTAGGGGTGCAGTTTCTTTAGACGGAGATAATCAACCTCTTTTTGTGGTGGATGGTTTACCAATTTCTAACCGTACCTTCTCAGAATATAATTTAGTGGGACAAGGTACATATAACCGTACAAACGATTATGGTAATAAGGCTATGGATATCAATCCTGAAGAAATTGAATCTATCACCATATTAAAAGGTCCTGAAGCATCAGCTCTTTATGGTACAGAAGGTGCATCTGGTGCAGTAGTTATCACTACAAAAAAGGCAAAAGCTGGATCGGCAAAAGTTTCTTATAGCAATAACTTTAGGGTAGAAAATGCTTATCGTTTCCCGCCAATACAAACCGTTTATGGTCCAGGTGCAGGAGGTATTTTTGATGAAGAAAATCAAACTCGTGTTTTCTTTGGGGCTAAATATCCAACGAATCTACCCACTTTCGATAATGTGGGGAACTTTTATCAAGCGGGTTTTACTCAAAGACATAATGCAACAGTAGAAGGAGGGTCTGAAAAATTATCACTGCGCTCAACAGTTAGTTATACTGATCAAACAGGTATCATTCCAGGTACTGGTTATAAAAGCTTGAACTTAAAGATTTCTGGTGTTTCGCAGATCAGTAAGAAATTAACAATGAATGGGTCATTAAATCTCATTAATTCTAAAACTGACAAAACTTATAAAGGCGCAGGAAGTCCAATGATTAGTTCATTAACTTGGCCAATTACGGATGATATGCGTAACTACCTAACTCAATCTGGTGATCGCAGGACCATCACAGGTAGTTATAGCGCAGAGTTAGATAACCCTTACTGGGGTGTTCAAAACAATCCAAATAGAGACCAAAGTAAAAGAGTGTTAGCCAATTTTGGAATTGATTATAAACCTTTAGCTTGGTTAAGCTTATCCGCCAGAGGCGGTGCGGATGTTTCTGCAGGTCAAGGTATTTCTGCTTATAACCCACAATCATATAATGCTAACGTTTCGGGATCATCTTACTCTGGTGGAGGAATAAACACTTATAATTCTAACGAGATTTTATATTCAGGAACATTTATCGCTACCCTAAAAAAGGATTATGGTAAATTTAAACCCATTCTTCGTTTAGGTAGTGATATTAAGGATGATTCGTATCAAGTTAACTCGCAATTTGGATCTAGATTTTTTCAACAAGATTTTTACAGTTTAAATAACACAGACCCCTCGACTCAAAGAGTAGCGTATACAGATGAGTTAAAACGTAAAGTAGGTTTCTTTGCTAGTGCAGAATTAGGCTATGGAGATTTCTTATTCCTTACCTTAACAGGAAGACAAGATTTATCCTCAACTTTACCTATTAAAAATTACAGCTTCTTTTATCCTGCAACTTCTTTAAGCTTTGTATTTTCAGAGTTAGCGCCATTTAAAGAATTGAGTTGGCTATCTTTTGGTAAACTAAGAGCATCATGGGGCCAATCTGGTAAAGATGCAAGGAATGCCTACATTACCAAAACTAAGTTAGTAGCGCAAACAACTACCGGCGGAGGTTTTGCAAGTGATGTAACTGCAGGTAATCCAGATTTGCAAGCAGAGTTTACCACTTCTAAAGAAGCTGGTGTAGAACTAAGTTTCCTAAAAAGTAGACTTTCTTTTGATTTCTCCTATTTCGAAACCCTATCTGACAAACAAATTACAGCACCTCGTTTAAGTTATGGCACTGGAGCAATCTTGGGTTATATTAATAGTGGTAAAATTCGTTATAGAGGATTTGAATTATTAGTAAAAGGAACACCCATACAAAACAAAAAATTTGCATGGGATATTAGCGCCAATATTGCCCGTCAACATGGTAATATTTTATCACTTCCTGCTGGTCAGAATGTTTTTTACCTGTCTGACACTTGGTTGTTTGATAATGTTAGAGCCCAATATACTGTGGGTTCTTCCGTTTCCGCTTTTGCAGGTACTCAATATCTAAAAAATGACAATGGTGATTTGCTAATCAATCCAGTAAACGGAATGCCTATTAAAGACGCGAACTTTACACCAATTGGTGATAGAGCACCGACTTTTACGGTAGGTGTTACCAACAGTTTTACATATAAGAGTTTTAATCTTTCCTTTTTGTTTGATATTAGAAAGGGTGGTGACATTTACAACGCAACAGAACTCTATTTATACGCAAGAGGAGCATCTAGATTAAGTTTGGACAGAGAAACTCCAAGAATTATTCAAGGTGTTCTTAGAGACGGATTAGAAAACAGCACTAATCCTACAAAGAATAATGTGGTCGTATTACCTTATATCACCACCTCATATTATTCAACCTATTATAATACTTTAGACTTCTTGGAAAAGGATATCAATTGGATAAGAATGAAAGACATTACTTTAAGTTATAATTTACCAAGTAAGGTTTTTGCCAATAGTAAAGTATTTAAGAATGCCAACGTATTTGTCACTGGAACTGATTTATTGTTAATCACTAATTATAAAGGCGTTGACCCTGCTGTAAACGGTTTAAGTGCGGCAACAGGTGGTTTAGGTGGTTCCGGAATAGATTTCGGTTCTGTAGGATTACCAAGAGGTTATAATTTAGGTGTTAAAATTGGCTTTTAAAAATGAAGATTATGAAAAATAAATATATACTATCCTTAGCGGTATTGTTAATAAGTTTAGGAGGCTGCAAGAAGTATCTAGATGTAAATACAGATCCGGCTACTCCACAAACTCCAGACAGTAAAACCTTAACCATGCCACTTTTTGCACAAATGGAAAGAGGGATACAATTCGACTCCAGATACTTAAGTAATGTAATTCAATTCTGGGGTAGAAATACATCAAGCTACTTTGCTGAAACACATGGATGGTTACAAGGAAGTGATGCCACGGGTGAAATCTGGAGAACCAACTATTATGGCTTAGGTGCCAATTTAGGTCTCATTATGGATGATGCTAAGGCTAAGCAACAATATAATTTTTTAGGTTTAGCTCAATCACTTCGAGCGTGGAGCTGGCAAACAACCACTGATTATCATGGTGAAATTATTTTAAAGGAAGCTTTCGAACCCAATAGGTATGTATTTGATTATGATACCCAGCCAGAGGTTTATGCGGAAGTGGTTAGATTAGCAAATGAATCTATTGCAAACTTCACCAAAACCGATGGTAAAGGATCCATAGCTGCCATGGCTCCTTCAGATTTAGTTTACCATGGAGATAATTCTAAATGGATAAAATTTAATTATGGATTATTAGCTAGAAACTTAAATAATCTGATAAATAAGACAGATTATAATCCCAAAAAAGTAATTGAATATGTTGATAAGTCATTAGCAAGTAATGCGGATAACTTCATTATTCCAAATGATGGAAGCACCAGTGCAAATGCTAATTTCTTTGGCCCGTTGCGTTCTAATATTGGAACTTTCAGACAAACCAATATTTTAGTTGGTTTATTAAATGGAGCCATTTCTTCTTTACCAGATACCATAGTAGATCCAAGAAGAAACAATATGATTACTGCATCAGCCGATGGTGTTTTTAGGGGAGTATTTCCAGCTGTCGGAGATCCGGGTACAACCGCGTCAAAAAATATTATGCCAAACCCTTGGGGTCTCGCTGGTTCAACTAATCCTGGTAGTGGAAATGGAAAATACTTATTTAAAGATAATGCCGGTTTTCCAATCATGACTTATGCTGAAATGCAGTTTATAAAAGCAGAGGCTGCATTTAGAGATAATCAAAAATCTGTCGCATATGATGCATATAAGAAGGGTATTTTAGCTCATATTGAGTTTGTAAGCAATTTGGGTCCGGCCATTACCAATACTAAAAGAGATGCCTATATGTTAAGTGCATCTGTGAAGCAAAGTGCTGCTACTTTAACTTTGAAAGACATTATGTTACAAAAATTTATCGCTATGTGGGGTTACGGATTTGTGGAGACTTGGTGTGATTTAAGAAAATACCATTACAACGAAGGAGATGCTAAAGGAAATAACCCTTATGTAGGATATTTTGTATTTCCTAAGTCATTCTTTGCAGATAACGGCGGAAAACCTGCTCAAAGATATCGTCCAAGGTATAATTCAGAATATATCTGGAACTTAGAAGCTTTGAAGAAAATAGGCGGAGATCAGCCTGATTATCATACTTACAAAATGTGGTTTTCTGAACCTAATTAAAACTATAAACTGAAATACAATGAAAAAAATATTATTCATTTTCGCAATAGGTATAGGAATATTTACTGCTTGTAAAAAAGGCGAATTAGTAGAAAACACCAAGTACGAAAAATTGGAACCAGGTAGCACCAAATTCGCATATCTAAAATTACTGAATGCATCTCCTGGAAGTCCAGTTGTAAACTTTTATATCAATGGAACTAAATTTTCATCGGTATATACCTCTTCTGGTAAAGAGAACGGAGGCTTTGGATATAATGGATTATTTCCAGATTTAGGTTATGCATACACCACACCTAAGAGCCAGACGCTATCCGCTAAAATTTTAGATAATGCTTCAATTAATCCAGGTTTAGAGGTTTTTAATAATTCTATAGTACCAGAAGGAGGTAAGTATTATTCTATCATCACTAATGGTTTGTATAATACAACTACCAAACAAATTCCTAATTATACGGTGATAGAAGATGTAAGACCTGCTACTGATACAACAAAAGTCTTTGTTAGATTGATAAATATGTACAGTGGTGGTCCTTCTGTGGATATGATAGACTTAACAACTGGTCAAACACTGGCAAAGGCAGTTCCAACAGGTACAGCTTCTTCATGGTTCATCATTCCAAATCCAGGACAGTCAAATAAATACGCGTTTAAGAATTCGACAACTTCAGTTGCATATAGCGTATCATTAATTGCAACGTTAACTAAAGGACGAGCTTATACCGTTTACACAAGAGGTGTTGCGGGTAATACCACATATCCTTTTGATTTAGGGTTTTATACAACGTTTTACTAGTATTTAACATATAATGTATAAGCGACTTCATTTTTTGAAGTCGCTTTTTTTTATCCTAAAAATTCCTCCGTTCACCTTCTATTTCCCGCCGCTCGTCTAAAACACCTTCTTAAAGCACCGCTAAAGTCTCACTTTTATATTGTTAAACAAACACAGCAATATGAAAAAGCTTGGCTTACTTTTAATTCTCATTTCTTTTATCGGCGTAAGCCAAGCACAAACCATGATCAATGGAATTGTAAAGGATGCTAAATCCAATCCAATATCAGGAGTTAGCATTTCTATTAAGGATTCGTACGATGGCACAAGTTCTGATAGTACTGGAAAATTCACTTTTAAATCAAACGAAAGTGGAGAACAATGGTTGCTTTTTTCGGCAATTGGATTTGGAACTGATAGTACTAAAATCACCCTAAAAGGAACAACTTTACAACTCAATTTAATATTAAAGGAAAAACTTAACGCTTTAAACGCAGTGACCATAACAGCTGGAACATTTGAAGCCAGTGATTCTAAAAAAGGAGTGGTTTTAAATTCTTTAGATGTAGCCACCACAGCTGGCGCACAGGCAGACGTTTATGCTGCTTTGCAAACTTTACCTGGCACACAGCCAGCAGCAGGAGAAAGTGGTTTATTTGTAAGAGGAGGATCAGCAGCAGAAACCAATACCTATTTCGATGGATTGTTAGTGAAAAATCCTTTCAATACACAATTGCCAGACATCGCTTCAAGAGGGAGATTTAGCCCGTTTTTATTTAAAGGAACAACTTTTTCAGCGGGTGGATATTCTGCTGTTTATGGCCAGGCTTTATCATCAGCATTGATATTAGAAAGCAAAGATTTACCCGAAAAAACAACTACAGATGTTTCTGTGATGACTGTAGGCTTGGGGTTAGATCAAACCATCAGATTTAAAAATTCAGCCTTAAGCATCGGCGGAAGCTATATCAATTTAAAACCAGCATTCTCCATTTTCAAACAAGAAACAGATTGGAACAAAGAACCCGTATCTGCAGGTAGAACTGTTATTTATAAATGGAAAACATCTAAAACCGGAATGTTAAAGTCTTACTCAGAATATTCAAAATCAGAGGTAAGCTTAAATACCAGTGATTTAAATACGCAGAATAAAAGTTTATTTAGCAACTCCAATATTAACCTTTATACCAATTTAACTTATCAAGATTATATGGGTAGCAATTGGAAAATCAACTCCGGATTTTCGACTAGCAACAATAAGGATGCTGGTTTACAGACCATTAATAATTACGACCGTCAAGACAGATTATTACAAGGAAAAACCACGCTTACCAGATACATTGGACAATTGTCAACCATCAAATTTGGCGGCGACTGGCTCAATAGTCACCGCGATGAATCTTATAATAATTTATCAAGAGCGTACAACGACCAATTATTCTCTGCCTACGCAGAAAGCGATATTTTTCTTTCCAATGCGTTGGTTGCTAGGGTTGGCCTAAGGGCCGAGCATTCATCTTATTTAAATCAAAATAACTTAGCACCACGTTTATCACTGGCTTATAAAACAGGAAAAGCCAGTCAGGTTTCATTGGCTTATGGTGAGTTTTTCCAAAATCCAGAAGATCAATATTTGGTACAAACTAGTCGGTTAAATTTCCAAAAAGCAACACATTACCTAGCTAATTTTCAGAAAATGGCGAATGGACAAACCTTTAGAATTGAAGCTTACTATAAAAAATATGCTGATTTAGTTAAAACAACGCCCAATTTAAACAACAATGGATTTGGATATGCTAGAGGGATTGATTTATTCTGGAGGGATAAAAAAACTTTTAAAGGAGTAGACTATTGGATCTCTTATTCCTACTTAGATACCAAAAGAGATTTTAGAAATTATCCTTCACAGGTTACACCAGAATTTGGAGCAAAACACAGTTTAAACATTGTTTACAAGCAATTCTTTTCTAAACTGAAATCTTATGTTGGTGCAACTTATAGTGTCGCTTCTGGTCGTCCATTTTACAATCCAAATGCTATTGAATTTATGAGCGATAAAACCAAAACTTATCAGAATTTAAGTGTAAATGTAAGTTACCTCACTAGGGTTTTCAATAAATATACTGTTATCTATGCTTCAGTTAGCAACCTACCGGGATTTAAAAATGTTTATGGTTATCATTATTCAACTGACGGGCAATACCGAGAGGCTATTCAACCACCAGCACTCAGAAGTATCTTTTTAGGGATGTTCATCACCATTGGAGACAATACTTATAAAAACTAAAATATCATTTTTTACCACTAAACTATTCAACTCATCACAAATTAACTAAATAAAAAATCATGAAAAAGAACTTAAAAACCACCATTATTACATTAATCGTAATAGTATTCTCAGTAGCCTCAAAAGCTCAAGATGCAAAGTATCTAACAGCTATGAAAAGTGGATTACAGGCATTTAAAGATGCCAAAATAGGAGCTGATTATGTTGCAGCTTCTAACCAATTCGAGCGAATTGGAGGAATAGCAAAAACGGAATGGTTACCTTATTACTACGCTGCTTACAGTCAGTTAATTAACAATACAACCTTGCAAGATCCTAACGAGAAAGATGCCGTTTTAGATAAAGCATTAGAATTAGTTGGAAAAGCTGAAACCTTAAAACCAGCTGAAGGCGAAATATTGGCACTTAAAGGCTATATCAGTTTCATGAAAATATATGTAAACCCAATGGCTCGTATGCAAAATGGAATGGGCGAAGCAATGGGCTATTTAGAAAAAGCAAAAGCGTTAAATCCAGAAAATCCACGTCCTTATTTTGTTATCGCACAAAACACATTTTATACTCCAGAAGCTTTTGGTGGTGGTAAAGATGCCGCAAAACCCGAACTAACAGCAGCAGCTAAAAAGTTTGAGGCTTTTAAACCAATAAACGGAATGATGCCAGATTGGGGCAAAGAAAGAAATGCTATGCTATTGGCAGAGTGCAAATAAATTTATTAAAAAAGCCTTCCACGAAATTTAGTGGAAGGCTTTTTAATGCTCTTAAAATTCTTAAAAGAATTTAAAACCTAAACTTAAATGTATTAGACTTTGCTTTTGTCCATTATTTTTATTGATATCTTGTAAGCTAGCTTCATATCTTAAGTCAACAGAAATATTTCCTAAATCAACACCAGCACCAACCTGACCATTGGTTATAAAGCTTTTGTATTTATAAAAATTTGGATCTTTGGCTTGTGAAAAAGCACTGCTATTATCATCTAATAAAAACTGAAATGATGGACCAGCCATTAACCTTAAATTCAATTTGTCAGAGCCAATTCTGGTTCCTAGCAATAGAGGGACATCTAAGGTGGTGAATTTTTGTTTTTGTTGGGTAGTAGTAGAACCCGTTGAAAAGGTGATATTAGAGCCTTTAGATCCAACGTAGATTTCTGGTTGTAAATAAAAACTCTGGCCAAATCTAGCCCAAACACCAACTTGATAACCTAAAACACCAGACTCATTAAACTGGTTGTCTTGTGCTTTAATGGTATTATAATTCAATCCCGCTTTAGCTCCTAAATGAAACTGTGCAAACGCTCCAGCCGAGGTCATCAATACTGCAAACGCAACTAATAATAACTTTTTCATTCTTTTAATTTTTAGATTTTCTTAATAAAACAAATTAATGCTAGAAATATTGCCATTTATTTTAAAAAAGCAGCAAAATTATTTTGGCTATTGAAAAATCTTGAGAATTATTACTCAGCAGGCAAGAATATCAAATGAGTAAAATGCTCTAGAATATCTCAATTTTGGACCAAACTATTGATTTTTAAATACAGAATAGCAGCGTTTCATCATTTTAATCGAAAGACATGAATAAGTTATTGAGCGATTCCGCATAAAGCGGATGGGCGAAAATATTATAGCGAATTTGTTCATAAGTGATGTTCCCCAACATGGCAATTTGTAAAATAGACATGATTTCCCCACCCTCCGTTCCAACTACTGCGGCGCCTAAAATTTGTTTACGATCTGCATCAACAATTGCCTTTATATATCCTGCAGTTTCGCCAGTTTCTAAAGCTCGGGCAACATGAATCATTGATATTTTTGCTACTTTATAATTAAGCCCCTTTTCTTTGGCTTGTGTTTCTGAAAGGCCAACACGGCCCAATTGAGGATCAGTAAACATACAATAGGGCACAGGCCTACCGGTAGTTGTCATGTCTCCTTTTTCTAAAAGGTTTTTACTAACTATTACGAAATCATTGTAAGCAATTTGTGTAAAAGCTGGTCCACCTTTAACATCTCCCAAAGCATAAATATTTGGAGCGGTCGTTTTTAGTTTTTCATCAACTTTAATATAGCCTCTTTCATCGGTCTCCACACCAGCAAATGTCAATCTCAAGGTTTTAGTTTGTGGCGCTCTGCCAGATGCCAAGAGAATATGACTGCCCGTAAAAGTTTGCTCCTTACCTTTAATATTGGCAGTCACTCTTTTCTGTTGCTTTCCGCTGATGGCAGTTACTTCAGCGTGTGTATGAACCGCTATGCCTTCTTTTTTGAAAACTTCTGTAATCACTTCGCAAACGTCATCATCTTCCTTAGGTAATAGCGTTTTTCCTCTTTCGAGGATGGTGACTTTTGCACCAAAACGGCTCATCATTTGTCCCATTTCTAGTGAAATATAACCACCACCAACAATAATTAGATGCTTTGGAATTTCTTCTAATTCGAGTAAGGAGGTAGAAGTAAGATATTCCGTTTCTTTTACTCCTTCAATTTCCGGAATAAAAGGTGAACAACCAGTATTAATAAAAATCAATTCTCCTTCTATTTCAATTTCTCCTTCATCAGATTTAATCAATATTTGATGATGATCGATAAAAGAAGCGTTACCAAAAATAATTTCCAAATTAGGAGCATTCTCCAAGCCTTTTGTTGCACCGCCTCTAAAAGATTCCACAATCTCATTTTTTCTGGCCAATATGGTTTTATAATTGATGTTAACAAGGCCAGTTTCAACACCCCATTTTTTTCCATTTCTGGTTAGATGTGCCACACGAGCAGATGCAATCATAGTTTTTGTTGGAGAGCAACCATCGTTAATACAAGTTCCACCAATCCACCTTTTCTCTATAACGGCTACTTTTTTTCCAGCCTGAGCTAGCTTTTTAGCTAAAGGAACGCCAGCTTGACCAGCTCCAATGACTATGGCATCAAATTTTTTCATGATTGTTCTACTTTCACGCCTTTCCAAAAAGCAACATAATTTTTAATTTCTTTTGCCGCATCTTTTGGCTCGGGATAATACCAAGCCGCATCTTTATTTTGTTGTCCATTAACTTCTAAACTATAATATGATGCTGCACCTTTCCATGGGCAGGTTGAATGCGTCTCAGAAGACTTAAAGAATTCCTTTTTAATGTCGGATGAAGGAAAATAATGGTTGTT
>JACMOI010000090.1 GCA_014378105.1 Pseudopedobacter sp. | reverse complement strand
TATCCATGATAGGATGTTTTAAATTCATCATTCTCTTGAACAGGTGTTAACCATAAGGCCGTTGCACCTAAATCTTTCAAATAATCTAAATGATCAATAATTCCTTGTATATCCCCACCGTGGCGATAATACATCGAATCACGACTGAAAGTCTGGTCTTTTAAACCCGAGATTTTATCGTTGCTGTAATTGCCATTGGCAAACCGATCAGGCATAATTAAGTAAATCAAATCTTTATCGGTTACTCCCTGAGCTAAAATGTCTTCATTCCTCGCTTTCAATTGATAGCTATATATTAGATTTTTTTTTCCTTTTAGGGAAAAGATAATATCGAACTTACCGGGTTGTGCATCATCACTTATCAACAGGTTGAGGAACAAATAATTTGGATTTTCGACCTTTTCTACACTCTTTAAACTTACTCCAGAATAATCAATTTGAACCTCTCTTTGAGAGATTTCATTACCATGAATGATTAATTGTAGTTGATGATTTTTAAACCCTACCCACCAAAACGAAGGCTCAACTCGGTCTAAATCAGTTAATTTTTGTGCCGAAATCGTTTGCGTAAATGTTAAACAAATTATAACTATAGCGAATACTCTTTTCATTTTAAAGGGATTTATGCTTTGGCTTAGGCCAGAAATTGGTTTAATTGATCAAATTTAAAATTATTTTCGTTTCTGCACCTTATTTTTATATTTTTTTATGTTGATTAAAATCAGTCTTATTTTGAAAGCTAAATTTTATATTTGATTAATGAGAATTTTCAATATCAAGAACGAAGATGAATTTAACCATACTTGTTTAGATATCTTTAAGCTTCAGTTCAATACTGTTCCCGTTTATCACGATTTTGTATTGGCCTTAAATTCTAATCCTGATGAAATTACTCATTACAAAGCCATTCCCTTTTTACCTGTTGAGTTTTTTAAATCTCATAAAGTTATCGAAGATCAAGCTTTCGCCGATGTAGTTTTCTCGAGCTCTGGCACTACTGGAAAACAAACTAGCAAACATTATGTTCAGGATGTGCAGATTTATGAAGACAGCTATTTAAATGGTTTTGAGCATTTTTATGATGATGTGAAAGATATTTGCATTTTGGCTTTACTGCCGAGCTATTTAGAGAGAGATGGATCATCTTTAATCTACATGGTGGAAGACTTGATTAAAAAGTCTGGACATCCAGAAAGTGGTTTCTTTTTGCACAATCACACCGATTTATTTCAAACACTTGCTATTCTGAAATCTAAAAATCAAAAGACTTTATTGATAGGTGTTACTTATGCGTTATTAGATTTTATTGAAAAACATCCCATTCATTTCCCCGATTTATTGGTGATGGAAACAGGTGGAATGAAAGGAAAACGAAAAGAGATGGTTCGCGAAGAGCTTCATCAAACACTTTGTAAAGGCTTTGGTGTAAATAAAATACATTCTGAATACGGTATGACAGAGTTACTATCTCAAGCCTACTCGAAAGGGGATGGAATTTTTGAATGCCCACCTTGGATGAAAATTATTACTAGAGATACCAATGACCCTTTATCCATTTTAGAAAATGGCAAAACTGGAGGAATTAATGTGATTGATTTAGCAAATATTCATTCTTGTTCTTTTATCGCGACTCAAGATTTAGGCAAAACTTATCCAAACGGAACTTTTGAAGTTATAGGAAGATTTGACACTAGCGATATCAGAGGCTGTAACTTGATGGTGGGATAAAAGAAAAAAGAGATTAAAAATCTCTTTTTAAACGAATTTCTTTTAATTATTCTACAATCACCAAAAAATAATTCTTTTTCCCTTTTTGCACCACCAAAAATTTATCATTGATTAAATCAACACCTTCAAAAACTTTCTCTGCATTAGGAACTTTCTCACGATTTATTGAAACACCACCACCTGCAATCATTTTCCTTGCCTCACCTTTTGATGGAAAAATGGAAGTTTTATCTGCTAATAAAGTTAAAACATCGTATCCAGTTTCAAATTCAGTTTTTAAAATATTGAATTGGTGAATACCTTCAAAAACAGCTAAAACGCCTTCATCATCTAAAGATTTTAGAAAATCTAAAGAACCATTTCCGAAAAGAAAATCAGTAGTCTTTAATGCCATTTCTAAAGCATCAGCTCCATGAACTCGTTCGGTAATATCGGCAGCTAAAGCTTTTTGTAATTCCCTTTGATGTGGAGCTTCCGCATGTTTATTAATTAATATTTCTACTTCTTGTTGATTTAAGAAGGTGAAAATTTTGATATAATTTGCAGCATCCTCATCTGATGCATTTAACCAAAATTGGTAAAATTGGTAAGGGCTCGTTTTCTTTTCATCTAACCACACGTTTCCACCTTCGGTTTTACCAAATTTAGTCCCGTCTGATTTTTTAATTAAAGGAGACGTTAACGCAAAAGCTTGTCCACCGTCTTTTCTTCTAATGAATTCTGTTCCGGTTACAATGTTTCCCCATTGGTCAGATCCTCCCATTTGCAACACACATTTTTTGTGTTTCCACAGATAGTAAAAATCGTATCCTTGAACCAATTGATAAGAAAATTCAGTGAAAGACATCCCCACTTCACTTTCTAAACGTTTCTTCACCGAATCCTTCGCCATCATATAATTAACCGTAATGTGTTTACCCACATCCCTGATAAAGTCTAAAAACGTGAAACTTTTAAACCAATCGTAATTGTTTACAATTTCTGCACTGTTTGCGCCACAATCAAAATCTAAAAAACGTTCTAACTGAGCTTGAATTCCTTCTAGGTTATGATTTAAAATATCTTCGGACAATAAATTTCTTTCCTGAGATTTTCCTGATGGATCTCCCACCATTCCGGTTGCGCCACCTACTAAAGCAAAAGGCTTATGCCCAGCCTTTTGAAAGCGCATTAAAGTAAATATCTGAAGTAAACTTCCTACATGTAAAGAATCTGCCGTTGGATCGAAACCAATATAACCTGCCGCCATACCTTTAGCTAGTTCTTCTTCGGTTCCCGGCATGATGTCATGCAACAATCCTCGCCAACGTAGTTCTTCAACAAAATCCATCTTTTTGATATTTTAAAATTTGTACTATCTTTCAAAAGCGCAAATATAGGATTTCGCGAGAAATTGTATCATTATAATTATGCAAACGTAAAGGTTAGGAAGTATATGAATTTTTTATCTCATTATTATTTCGATAAAGCAAAGACCAATTCTTACGAAATTTTAGGTATGGTTTTTCCTGATTTGTTGAAAAACGCAGATAAAAATTGGAATGCTCATCCCGAAAAGCATGAACATCTATTTAAAAGCGATGACCATTTAGCTTTATTAAATGGATGGAAAAGACATGTGGCGGTTGATCAATTATTTCACAACTCTACTTTCTTTAAACATCATCAGCACCAAATCAAATTACGAATCAGAGAAAATCTTGAAGATTCTCCTGTAAAGCCATTTTTTTTAGGGCATATTAGTTTGGAGCTGATGCTAGATAGTTTATTGATGACTCATCAAATGATCAACGTTGATCAGTTTTATAAACATTTAGAGCAGGTGGAAAATCATATTTTAGAAGAATTTCTTCTTTTAAATGGTATTGAAAACACGGATAGGTTTTTTCATTTTTTTGAGATGTTTAAAAAGGAAAAATATTTATTCAGCTATATCAATCCCGAAAAAATCACTTATGCTCTCAGGCGTATTTGCATGCGGTTATGGAAAAATCCTTTTACTTTGGAGCAAGAAACCGCTCTAACTTATTCTTTATTAGATTATAAAAAAAGCCTCTCAGAAGAATTTATATTTATATTTGAAATGATTGATGCGCAATTAAACCAATGATAAAAAGGTCGTTGTTTCTACTTATATTTTCTCTGCCCATGTTTCTTTTTGCCCAAAAAAGAAAATATTCTAACGAGTTCCTACAAATTGGTGTAGGCTCTAGGGCTTTTGGAATGGCGGGTTCAGTGGTTTCTTCTACAAATGATGTCACTTCAGGATATTGGAATCCGGCAGGATTAATCAATATGAAATCAAATACTCAATTCAGTTTAATGCACTCTGAATATTTTGCAGGAATAGCCAAATATGATTATGCTGGTTTTGCCACTTTTGTTGCTGATAAAACTGCAGTAATTAGTGCTTCTTTGATTCGTTTTGGCGTTGATGATATCCCAGATACGTCTGAACTGATTGATGCGGACGGTAATATTAATTACGATCGGGTAAAGTCTTTTTCGAGTGCAGATTATGCATTTTTATTTAGTTACGCCCGAAACCAGAAAAGAAGAAAAGAAGGCGAAAATGGTTTAAGTTACGGGGCAAATGTTAAAATCATTCATCGTAAAATTGGAGATTATGGAAAATCATGGGGATTTGGGTTAGATATTGGCGCACAATACCAATTAAATCATTTCAAGTTTGCCGCTGTAGGTCGTGATATTACCACTACTTTTAATGCGTGGAGTTATAATCCCGATAAGTTTTCAAGTATTTATACTGCAACAGGAAATGATATTCCCAAAAACGCTACTGAAACAACATTACCAAGAATCATATTAGGTACCGCTTACGAAGCAAAGCTTTCTCAGAATTTTGGATTAACTACCGAACTTGATTTTAATTTAACTACAGATGGTAAAAGGAATGTCTTAGTTTCAGCAGCACCGGTAAGTATTGATCCAACTGTAGGATTTGAAGCTGATTATAAAAAAATTGTGTTTTTACGCACTGGTATAGGAAACATCCAAAAAACCACAAATTTCGATGGCTCCCAACAATACAGCCTTCAACCAAATTTAGGTTTAGGCATTAAGATCAAAAAATTTTCAATTGATTATGCTTTAACAGATATAGGCAACCAAAGCGACGGTTTGTATAGTAATGTTTTCTCTATCAGATTAGATTTCGACAAAAGTAAATAATGGATAAATTAATTACTGCTAGTGGATGATTAGCTGCTTTGAGTACTATGCTATCTTATTTGATACAATTTTTAAAAATTATAAAAACAAAAAACACCTAAAGCGAAATGATTTCGATGTTTTTTGTTTTGTCAAGCCTAATTCTTTATTTTAAAATCAAATATCCTTAATTAGGCATATAAGCTTTGAACTTGTTCAATAAAAGTTTATCATAACCATAAACATCATTGGCAGTAATTAAAGCTCCCTTGTCATCAGTGAATGCTGTATAATATGAGATAAAAACAGGTACAGGATTTTGAATCTTCACCCAACGTGAATCAACTTTCTGACCTCTTGACGCGGCCTCTGTTTCATTTATAATTTTTTCGGATTCGCTTTTATCATTCAATAAAAACTCTTGTAATTTCATAGGTTGTTCAACTCTAATACATCCATGACTCACTGCTCTCATATCTTGTTTGAACATCGCTTGAGCAGGCGTATCATGCAAATAAATTGCATAAGGATTAGTGAAAATGAATTTAATTTGCCCCAACGAATTATCAGCTCCTGGATTTTGTTTGAAGGAATACTCATCAATATTGGCATTATTCCAATCCACATTGGATGCTTCAACTAATTCACCATTTTTATAAGCAACCATATTTTTAGCTTCTAAATAATAAGAATCTTTTTTAAGGCTTGCTAATATCTCTGTTGAGGCGATGCTTCCTGGTATATTCCATACTGGATTTACTTGCATCCTATTTACCATTCCACTTAAAATTGGTGTTTCATGCCCTCCTGCTTCACCAACACAAACTTTCATCTTTAACTCTGTAGTGTTATTTTGTATTAGTCTTAATTGAAATTCAGGAATATTAACAAGAAGGTACTTTCCTTTATATTCCTTGACAGGCCAACGTAATCTTTCCATGGAGAGATAAATCTTTTGTCTTTCTTCAGAGGTTAATTTCTTTTCTGCCGTTTCATCATTAATTAATAAATTTTGTAAACGTTGATAGTAACCGTTTTTGGGCTGTATCTTCTTTAAAAAATTAGTCATGTCTAATGAATCCAAAGTCTTTTCAGCATCAATAAAATTGGGTCTATCTACACTTACATAATAATTAGGTTGAATATTCTTTGGATTTACAGCGCCGTACTTTAAAATATTTGCATAATTAACTAATCCATCTGCACTATATAACTCCAATTTTGCTAAAAGCGGATAGCTTTCGCTTACATTTTTAAATTTGGTAAACTTTAATGAATCCAAAAGAACAGTCATCTTATCCGCATGAAAAAATGAGGAATTGAGCCCATGAAACTTTGCATTTAAAAGATATTGATGCAAAGAATCAATTTTTCCATCGACTAAAAATTCATTCAATAATATTAACCCGTTATCATCTTGTTGATAAATCTTATCAATCCATTTTGGGTCATGAAGCTCTGGCTTAAGTTTTTCAAGTTCTTGTTTAAAAACCTCATCATAGTCAGAAGCAACAAAATTTTTATATTGCTTGCTCTTGTAAACCTTTGATAGTTTTCTGCCAAATTCTTCATGCCTGCTCTTAGAACAGGACACTATTAAGAAAGAACTTGCAATAAATAGTAGTATAATTTGTTTAATTCGCATATTTTTTAATTTTATTGATTATTAGGCAAAACTTATACCCTTTTCGGCAAATCATATGGAAGACATAATGTTGGAAGGATTTTTGAAAACCAATTTTAATATTGTAATGTTACATTAATAAGAAAATTATAAATCCAATTATTATGACAATCCAAGTTAATACCGACAATCACATTGAAGGAAAAGAAGAGTTGATCACTTATATATCAAATTTATACAGTGAAAAACTGAGCCGTTTTGATGCTCATGTGACTAGAATAGAAATTCATCTAAGCGATGAGAATGCTGGTAAAGCTGGTTCAGATGATAAGAAATGTAATGTTGAAGCAAGATTAGAGGGACATGATCCGATTTTCGCAAGTGCTCAATCTGACGAAATGAATAAAGCCGTACATGAAGGACTGCATAAAATTAAAAGAGCGATTGAACACTCCTTAGACAGAGCGAAAGCATAAAAAACAGGAGCATCTTTTTAAAAATTATGCTCCTATTTTTACACTGTTAATCCCCTACTTAATCTTATTTAATTAATGGGTATTTATTCATTAAATAAAACTTGATTATCTCTTTTAGGTTCTTATATTTGCCCAACAAAATTTCTCTCCATAGAAATTAAAAAAAGACATGAAAAAATTATTGACAACTCTACATCATCTACATCATCACCATTGCGGTGATGTTATCTAGTGTTGTTTTGTACGTCAAAACTTTTCAACTCTCAATTGTTTGTCTTTTATTAATAATCCAAAAAAATCTTGAAAACTTTAAAAATTGCTATCCAGAAATCTGGTAGACTGAATGAAAAATCAGTAGAACTATTAAAAAATTGTGGCTTAAGCTTCGATAATTATAAAAGCTCTTTAATTTCTCCAGTATCTAACTTTCCTTTAGAAATTCTCTTTTTAAGAGATGATGATATTCCCGAATATGTACAAGATGGCATTGCGGATATTGGTCTAGTAGGCGAAAATGTAATTGCCGAAACCGGAGTCGATGTTGCTTATTTGCAACGTTTAGGTTTTGGAAAATGCACCTTAAAAATTGCTGTACCTAATCAAAGTGATTTTAAAACAGTTAGCGATTTAAGTGGCAAATCAATTGCGACCTCCTATCCTGTTATTCTTCAAAACTTTTTAGATAAAGAAGGAATTTCAGCTGATATTAAAACTATTTCAGGCTCTGTAGAAATTGCCCCAGGTTTAGGGTTGGCCGATGCTATTTTTGATATTGTATCTACCGGAGGAACTTTACGCAGTAACGGTTTAAAGCCTTTCGCTGATGTGATGGCATCTGAAGCAATTTTGATTGGCAGAAAAGGTGAAGAAACAAATCCTTTAATTTTAGAACTTCTGCAACGCATCCAATCCGTAATGCGAGCGAAAGAGACAAAATATGTAGTGCTAAATGTCGAGAAAATTAATTTGGATAAGATATTAGCTTTACTTCCGGGAGTAAAAAGCCCCTCTGTTTTGCCTTTAGCCGAGGAAGGTTGGGTAGCAGTGCACACGGTGATTCCTGAAAGAGATTTTTGGAGTCATATTAATGAATTAAAAACAGCTGGCGCACAAGGAATTGTAGTGATGCCGATAGAGAAGATAATTTTGTAGTTGGTCAGTTGGTAGGTTTGTCAGTTAGCTAGAAATTTTTTTCAGTCTAACAAATTAACCAGCTAAAACCTAACAAACTAAAAAATGAGGCAATATAATTATAAAGACTTAAGCCAAGCTGAAATTCAGAATTTGGTTTCAAGGAATGTAGATTCCAATAATCAGATTCGCGAAAGCGTAGAATCCATCATCACGGAAGTGAAAAACAATGGTGATAAAGCCTTAAAATCCTATGCCCTAAAATTTGATGGTGTTGAGTTGAATTCCTTATTTATTGAGAAAGAAGAAATTGACCGATTAGCCGCTCAAATTTCTGAAAAAACAAAGGCTGCCATAAATGTCGCTTATCAAAACATCAAAAAATTCCACGAAACGCAAATCTTTAAAGAAGAAAAAGTAGAAACCACTGCTGGTGTTACTTGCTGGAGAGAAGCGAGAGCGATTGAACGTGTGGGTTTATATATTCCCGGCGGAACAGCGGTGCTGCCAAGCACTTTTTTAATGTTAGGCGTTCCTGCAAAAATTGCAGGATGCAAAGAAATTGTGGTTTGCTCTCCTCCTCAAAAAAGTGGAGAAGTAAATGGTTATTTAGCTTATGTGGCTCAGCTGTTAGGCATCAATAAAATATACCTAGCTGGTGGCGCACAAGCTGTAGCCGCAATGGCTTATGGAACGGAGAGCATTCCAAAAGTGGATAAGATTTTTGGGCCTGGAAATCAATACGTTACCATGGCGAAGACCTTGGTTCAATCGACCACCAATACGGCTATTGATATGCCTGCAGGACCATCAGAAGTTTTGGTAATTGCAGATGAAACCGCAAACCCAGTTTATGTAGCTGCTGATTTATTAGCCCAAGCAGAGCATGGTGTTGATAGTCAGGCTGTTTTGGTGTGTTGCTCACAAAAAATTATTGACCAAACTCAAACTGAATTAGAGAAACAGCTCGAAGTGCTACCTAGAAAAGAAATCGCTGCCAAAGCCATTGATAATTCATACGCTGAATTGGTTAAAGATTTAGAAGAAGCCATGATTTTCAGTAATGAAAATGCTCCTGAACACTTGATACTCGCAACAAATAACTGGCAACAGATAACTGATCAGATTGTGAATGCAGGTTCTGTTTTTGCAGGAAATTTAACGCCAGAAAGTGCTGGCGACTATGCCAGCGGAACAAACCATACTTTACCAACTAGTGCTTATGCCCGTTCTTATTCAGGCGTTTCTTTAGATTCTTTTGTAAAAAAAATCACTTTCCAACACATCAGCGAAAGCGGAATTAAAAACTTAGGTCCAAGTATTGAGATTTTAGCAGAGATTGAAGGTTTGCAAGCGCACAAGAATGCGGTGAGTGTGAGACTTTCTGAAATAAAAGAATAAAGAGTCAAGAATCAAGACCTAAAAAACGAATTAGACTAATGAACTTTAAACATGAGCTTTAATTTAAACACAATCCTCAGACCCAACATAAAAAACCTGAAGCCTTATTCATCAGCAAGAGATGAGTTTAAGGGTGAGGCTTCTGTTTACCTAGATGCCAACGAAAATGCATTCGGTTCTCCGCTTTCACAAGCTTTTCATCGTTATCCAGATCCGATGGCTTATGCAGTAAAAATGCGTTTGAGTGAGATTAAAGGTGTACCAGCTAGAAATATATTTTTAGGAAACGGAAGTGATGAAGCAATAGATATTCTTTTTCGTAGCTTTTGTAATCCTGGTGTGGATAATGTAATTATCGTCCCTCCTACTTACGGGATGTATGAAGTTTCTGCCAACATCAATGATGTGCAAATAAAAAGAGTAAATCTGACGGAAGATTATCAGCTCAATTTAGAAGGCATTGCAGAAGCCATAGACAAGAACACGAAATTAATATTCATTTGCTCGCCTAATAATCCAACAGGAAATTCAATTAAGCGGGAAGACATTGAAACGCTTTTAGCCAATTTTAATGGTTTGGTGGTGATTGATGAAGCTTATATTAATTTTTCCAGACAAAAAACTTTTATCCAAGAACTAACAGAATATGCCAACTTGGTGGTACTACAAACTTTGTCTAAAGCTTGGGGATTAGCCGCATTAAGAGTGGGGATGGCTTTCGCAAGTGAAGAAATTATAGAAATCTTTAATAAAGTAAAACCACCATATAATGTCAATGAAGCTTCGCAGAAATTCGCTTTGGAAGCTCTGCGAAATGTAGATCAGGTAAATGATTGGATTAAAGAGATTTTAAAAGAACGCGATGCGCTAGTTTTAGCATTGAGGAATTTCGATTTCGTAATTGATATTTATCCATCAGATGCAAATTTTGTTTTAGTGAAAACTGCTGACGCGGATGGTATTTATAAATATTTAACTGAAAAAGGTATTATTGTGAGAAACCGCAATAAGGTGGAGCTGTGCGAAGGTTGTTTGCGAATTACTGTGGGAACGAATAAAGAGAACCAGGCTTTAATCAATAGCCTAAAAAAATTGAAAGATGATTAAACTATTATTTATCGATAGAGATGGCACTTTAATTTTAGAGCCAGAGGATGAGCAGATTGATTCATTTGCTAAACTGATATTTTATCCGGGAGCCATTAGTAATCTGGCTAAAATTGTTAGAGAAACTGATTTTGAGTTGGTAATGGTAAGTAATCAGGATGGTTTAGGAACAGCTTCGCATCCAGAAGAGAATTTTTGGCCAGTACACAATTTTATCCTTCAAACTTTAGAGAATGAAGGCATCCACTTTAGCGAAGTTATCATTGACAGAACTTTTGCTAAGGACAATGCGCTAACTCGTAAACCTGGAACGGCTTTACTCACTAAGTTTTTTGATTCAAAGAAATATGATTTAGTAAATTCATTTGTAATTGGAGATCGTTTAAACGATGTGGTTTTGGCTAAAAATTTAGGCGCAAAAGCCATTTGGCTAAACAATAATCCAGATTTAGGTGTAAATGAGTTTAAAAATTTACCAGATAATCTGAGCGATTCAATGGCGCTCAATATCTCTCCCCCTTCGGGGGAGTTGGAGGGGGCTTGGGATGAAATTTATCGTTTTTTAAAAGTGGGTGATCGTCAGATAGAACACATCAGAAAAACTAATGAAACGGATATTTTAATTAAGATCAACTTGGATGGAAAGGGAAACGCCGATATTAAAACTGGCTTAAATTTCTTTGACCATATGCTGGATCAAATTGCTCGACATGGCGGGATAGATTTAACAGTTCACACTAAAGGCGATTTACACATTGATGAGCATCATACCATCGAAGATACCGGTATTGCTTTAGGAGAAGCTTTTGCTTTAGCTTTAGCCGATAAAAAAGGGATCGAAAGATATGGTTTCTGCCTACCCATGGATGATTGTTTGGCACAAGTAGCCATTGATTTTGGGGGTAGAAACTGGATTGTTTGGGATGCGGAGTTTAAACGTGAGAAAGTGGGTGATATGCCTACTGAGATGTTCTTCCATTTTTTCAAATCTTTTTCAGATGCATCAAAATCCAATTTAAACATAAAAGTCGAAGGCGATAATGAGCACCATAAAATAGAAGCTATTTTTAAAGCTTTCGCAAAAGCAATTAAAATGGCTGTAAAACGCGACATTAATAACATGAGATTACCAAGTACAAAGGGACTTTTATAGGAGTAGTAAGACTTTAGAATCAAGTGGCAAGACCTCTATTAATGTCTGCAAATCATCTTGATACTTGCTACTTCATTCTCACTACTTAAAAAATGATAGGAATAGTAAATTACGGAGCCGGAAACATATTCTCCCTAACAGCTGCATTAGAGCGTTTGGGTTTAAAATATGGCATGATTAATTCTGAAACGGATTTTGATTTGTACGATAGAATCATCATTCCCGGTGTAGGTCATGCAGGAACTGCCATGAAGAAACTAGTCGATACTGGCCTAGTTCCAAAAATTAAAAGTTTAACCAAACCCGTTTTAGGGATTTGCGTTGGAATGCAGTTGATAACCGACTTTTCCGAAGAAGGGAATTCAAAAATGTTGGGAATTATCCCTGTTAAAACATTACGTTTTCAAGAAGAAATATGCAAAAAAGTTCCTCATATGGGTTGGAATCAGGTAGAGGTCCAAAAAAATATTCCATTATTTAACGATATTGACACATCTGCATATTTTTATTTCGTTCACTCCTATTTTATAGAATTTAATTCTAAATTTACGGTCGCCTTTTGCAATTACGGAATTAAATTTTCCGCTGGAATACAGAGAGATAACTTTTACGGAGTACAGTTTCACCCAGAGAAGTCTGGTGAAGCAGGCGAAATACTCCTTAAAAATTTTGCACACTTATAAATTGTAAAAATGTATATCATTCCCGCAGTAGATGTGTTGGATCAAAAAATTGTTCGCCTTAGAGAAGGAGATTACAATCAGGTCACCACATATCAAGCTTCTTTGGAAGAACAAATTGAACTTTACCAATCTAACGGTACCGAATATGTTCATATCATTGATTTAAATGGTGCCAAAGGAGACTTTTCTAACCAAAAATTCATTTTCGATATCATCAAAAAAACAGATATGAAAGTGCAATATGGTGGAGGTGTTAGAAGTATAGAGAAAGTAAAAGAGTTAATAGATTCGGGTATTCACCGTGTAATTGTAGGCACACAAGCCATTACTAACCCTAACTTTTTAGAAGAGTTAGGGAAAGAAATATGCGGAAAAACCAAATGCTCAGACCAAGTAGTAGTTGCTATTGACGTGTTGGACGAAGTAATAAAGTACTCCGGTTGGATGGAAAGCTCACCCATCAAATTAATGGATTATGTAGATCGTTGTTTACAATTAGGCTTTTTTAGATTCCTTTGCACAGATATTAATAAAGATGGAAAACTAGGGGGTGCTGGACTGGAATTATATAAAAAACTATTAGCTCACTCTCCTTTTATTAAATTGATCGCTTCAGGCGGGATCAGTTCTATGAATGATATTGAAGAATTGAATGAATATAAGATTGAATCTTGCGTTGTAGGTAAGGCCATTTACGAAAATAGAATTTCAATTGATGAAATTAAAAACTGGAATTTACAAATGCTAAGCACAATATAGCCCCATACTGTTTTGTTAGCTAAAAGAATCATCCCCTGCCTCGACGTTAAAGACGGACGAACTGTAAAAGGTATTAATTTCGTCGATCTTCGCGATGCAGGTGATCCTGTAGAGTTAGCTTGGCAATATTCTCGTCAGGGTGCAGATGAGTTGGTCTTCTTAGATATTACAGCCACTCACGAAAAACGTAAAACTACCATTGAAATGGTGAAATCTGTTGCTCGTCAAATTAACATTCCATTTACTATTGGAGGTGGAATATCTGAGTTAAAAGATGCGGAAGCTTTATTAAATGCTGGAGCAGATAAAATTTCTATCAACTCCGCAGCAGTACGGAGACCAGAGCTAATTAACGAATTGGCAAATGCTTTTGGAGTTCAGTTTGTAGTTTTAGCTGTAGATACAAAACAGGTATCTAGTGGAGATTTTGTTCATTTAAACGGTGGAAGAATAACCACGGAATTACAAACCCAACAGTGGATAAAAGAAGCAGTGGAACGCGGTGCTGGTGAAATATTATTAACATCCATGGATAAAGATGGGACTAAGGCTGGCTTTGACAAAATACTTTTAAAAGAAATAAACGATATGATTTCTGTTCCAGTTATTGCTTCTGGTGGAGCAGGATCTGCTCAAGATTTTATAGATGTTTTCCAAAAAACTGATGTGGATGCAGCTTTAGCAGCTTCAGTTTTTCATTACGGAGAAATATTGATTCCGGAGTTGAAACAATTATTAAAAAACAATCAAATTGAAATAAGAATCTGATGAATATAGATTTCAAAAAAGGAGATGGATTGGTGCCTGTTATTATTCAGGATGAACAAACTTTAGAAGTGTTAATGTTAGGCTATATGAATGAAGAAGCTTTTCAAAAAACAGAAAAAGAAGGGAAAGTGACCTTTTTCTCTCGTACCAAAAATCGTTTATGGACCAAAGGAGAAGAAAGTGGAAATTACTTAAATGTAAAGTCTATCAACTTAGATTGCGACCAAGATACTTTATTGATTAAGGTAAATCCAGTTGGACCAACTTGCCACACAGGTTCTCGAAGTTGCTTTTCTACAGATTACAATCAAAACTTCATATTTCAGCTGGAGAATATCATCAAAGATAGGTACGAAAATCCAAAGGCAGAATCTTATGTCAATAAACTAAGAGCTAAAGGACTAAATAAAATTGCTCAGAAAGTGGGCGAAGAAGGTGTAGAAACGGTGATTGCAGCTCTGGTAGAAACTGAAATTGATTTAATTAACGAATCATCTGATTTAGTCTTCCACCTACTGGTTCTTTTAAAAGAAAAAGGTTTGAATTTGAACGATATTGCTAAGAATTTAGAAAGTAGACATCAATAATTTTAGGGCGTTCGAGCGGGCTTTTTGCTCATACTGTTCAAAGCGGCCTTAACCACAGGCCGGTATCCGCTACAATAACGCATCAATCAGCATATGAAAGCTATTACATTAACTGGCCACAATAATCCTATTTACACGGTAATAGCACACCCCAATAAAGCTTTTTTTTACTCCGCTGGAAATGATAAAGGGATTGTTGAATGGGATCTAAATACGAAAACTCATCAACGAATTTTCAAAGTTGAACACACTGTTTATGCATTAGAAATTATTCCAGAATTAAACCTATTAATTGCTGGTGCTAATGATGGAACAATTTACTTTTTTGATTTGAACTCAGGCTTAGTAGTTAAAAAATTAAATGTTGGTTCTGCTATTTTTGACATCAAGTATATAGTACATAAAAAAGAATTGTTGATTTCAACAGATTCAGGCAATATTTTCATTCTAAATCAAGAAGAAAAAGAAATCATCCATCAATTTCAATCAGGAAGTCAAAAGGTTCGTTCATTTGCATTTTATCAAAAGTTGAATTTATTAGTCACGGTCTCTAATGATGAATCGATAAGAGTTTACAATTTAGATGATTATGCTTTTATCCACCAATTTAAAGGACATGATAACGGAATAGGTTCTGTTTGTTTTTCACCTGATGGCAGATTTCTAATCACTGGTGGACGAGATGCGCATTTAAAAGTTTGGAATGTATTGGATTGGAGTTTGGAAAGTGATTTTCCTGCTCATCTATTTGCAATTTATCAAATTATTTATCATCCAACGCTTCCATTTTTCGCAACAGCAAGCAGAGATAAATCCATTAAAATATGGCGAGCAGAAGATTTTTCACTTTTCAAAAATCTCACAATTGATAAGGCCCGAGAAGGTCATTTACTTTCGGTAAATGGTATATATTGGACAACGGACGGAAAAAATTTAATCTCTGTTGGCGATGATAAGCTAGTGAAAGTTTGGGAGTTTGATGCTATAAAATCTTAAATCTAAATTTGCTTATTGATTACTATCTCAAATTAAACAAATCATCTACACCTAAAATTTTCTTACTTAAAAAACCTTCGGCATATTGAACTTTTATAGCCTTGCCAAATTCGCTAGCTCTTCCTTTAATCACATCAAGAAAAGCAGGATTTGAAATGTAAGTTTGCGGTTCGTCAATGTTTACGCCTTCAACAAAAAATTGTGTCTTGTAAGCCCTAACTGATTCTAATTTTTTCTCCATAAAATCAGTAATATCAATCACAACATCTGGCTCAATATAATTATCCTGAATAAAATGAAGTAATAACCTCGGTCTCCAAGCTTCCTGTTCTTTACCGTTTAAGTTTGTTTTTATTTTCGACAAACCTGACAGAAAACAAGCATCATTTACTAAATCGCAAGCTCTACCATGGTCAGGATGACGATCATGATAAGCATTGGTAATTACAATTTCAGGTTGATATTTCCTGATCATTTCAATTACTTTCAATTGATGTTCCTCATCATTTTTAAAGAATCCATCTTTAATTCCTAAATTTTCACGAGCATCCAAACCTAATATTATTGCGGCATCAGCAGCCTCAGATGCTCTAGTTTCTGCAGTGCCTCTGGTTCCTAGTTCGCCTTTTGTTAAGTCAACAACTCCAGTTTTTTTACCCTTGCTTTTATATCTTAATAATGTACCTCCAGCACCTAACTCTACATCATCTGGATGTGCAGCAATGCACAGTATATCTAGTTTCATTAATCCTTCTTTGTTGTACTTAATAATTTTTGAATCTTCTTTTTCACTTTTGCCGAGTTTGGCTTAGTGAAAGGGAAAAAATAATCTATCACTTCGCCTTTGCTATTTACCAAGTATTTGTGGAAGTTCCATCGTGGAGCAGCGCTTACATGGCCATTTTGCTTTTTATCCGCCAAAAATTTAAAAAGTGGAGAAGCATAAGAGCCTCTTACCCTTGTCTTTTTAAAAATGGTAAAACGGGTGTGATAATTCATCGCACAAAATTTACTTATGGCTTCGTCATTTAAGGGTTCTTGTTGTCCAAAATCATTACTTGGGAACGCTAGAATCTCAAATTCTTGATTTTCAAATTCTTTTCTAAGCTCCTCTAAATCTTGCAATTGCGGCGTGAATCCACACTCTGAAGCGGTATTGACAATCATTAAAACTTTACCTTCGTATTGTTTGAGGTTTATTTCCTCACCTTTAGAATTCTCTACCTTAAATTGGTAAATTGTATTTTCGGTCATTTTAAATTATTGGTAACTATAGTATCCTGCAGATCTCACTATGTTTTCTATATCTCTATCTTCATCAGGATCATATTTGTTTTTCAAATCATGCCCAAAAATTCTGGCTATTGATTGAAAAAAAAATGCTGAAACATTTCCTTTCATGTCCTGCACTAGTTCGTAACTACTATTTCCTGTTTCTCTATCAATCAATTTGATTAAAACTTCACCCTGCGAAATGGATAAATCCTTGATCTTAGCATTGAATAAATCCTTTATTTCTTTTTCACAACCTTTCACTAATACTTTTTGTTTTCTCTTATCTTGAGTTACAGCCAAATCTCTTTCTAATTGGCGGTAACGCTGACCAGCGAAACGAGCATAGGGCAAAACCTTTAGAACATTATACCTTAATCTTCTATACTTATCAAAATCTTCTTTGGATTTAAAAGTCCTGGTAGAAACTATTGTTATTTCATTCAAGACAATCCATGGCAAAATCTCACCATTCAAATTGGTGGTAGCAACTTTGATGGTATCATTAGTTCCCGCTTTCACATAACTTTTCTGAGCTTTTGACAAACTACTCATCAACATTGCTGTTAAGAAAAGAAACAGAACTTTTGTCTTCATAATTTAAGATACAAATTTATAGCTATTAATTGACAAAAAAAGCAATAAGTAACCCTAAATTCGTTATTTAAAATGCTTTATTTGTAAGAGCGATATTTTTTAATGAAAGATTACATCATAGATATAGAGGCTGAAAAGTCGGAAATCTTAAAAAGATACAGAGCTTTACTAAGGGCCTGTAAGTCAACGCTTAAAAAAGGCGATAAAAGAATGATTAGGATGGCCTTCGACATGGCGGTTGAAAGCCATAAGGATATGCGTCGAAAGTCGGGAGAACCCTACATTTATCATCCTATTGCTGTTTCGCAAATAGCAGCAGAAGAAATTGGCTTAGGAACAACCTCTATTGTTTGTGCGCTTTTGCATGATGTTGTGGAAGATACCGATATCACTCTAGAAGATATTGAAAGGGAGTTTGGTAAAAAAGTTGCTAAAATTATTGATGGCCTAACTAAAATTTCTGGAGTTTTTGATGCAAATAGCTCTATGCAGGCCGAAAATTTCAGAAAAATGTTGTTGACTCTTGCAGATGATGTAAGGGTAATTCTCATCAAATTAGCAGACAGGTTACATAATATGCGTACGATGGATTTTATGCCTCGTGACAAGCAATTAAAAATCTGTTCAGAGACCGTTTACTTATATGCTCCTTTAGCTCATCGTTTAGGCCTATATTCTATAAAATCCGAACTGGAAGATCTTTCGATGAAATATATGGAGCCTGAAACTTATAGATTCATCGCTACTAAACTCAACGAGAAAAAAGCTGAAAGAGCACATTTTATCAATGAGTTTATTGGTCCAATTGATCGGATTTTAAAGGAACAGGATCTAAATGCCGGTGTATTAGGCCGCCCTAAATCAATCCACTCCATCTGGACAAAGATGAAAAAGAAGGGAATTCCTTTTGAAGAAGTTTATGATCTTTTTGCTATCCGAATTATTTTAGATAGCAAGCCAGAAAATGAAAAAGCTGACTCTTGGAAAGCTTATTCCATTGTAACTGATTTGTATCGCCCTAATCCAGATCGTTTAAGAGATTGGATTTCATCGCCCAAGGCCAACGGTTATGAATCTTTGCACACCACGGTGATGGGGCCAAAAGGCCAATGGGTAGAAGTACAAATCAGAACTCAGCGAATGAATGAAATTGCTGAAAAGGGTTTTGCAGCGCATTGGAAATATAAAGAATCATCCAGCGACAGTGGTTTAGACCAATGGGTACAAAAGGTGCGTGAATTGTTAAGTAATCCCGAGGCAAATGCTTTGGATTTTCTAGATGATTTCAAGATGAATTTATTTTCTGATGAGATTTTCATTTTTACCCCAAAAGGGGATTTAATTCAATTACCAATCGAGGCAACTGCCTTGGATTTTGCTTTCGAGATCCACTCTGACGTAGGGGCTAAATGTATTGGTGCCAAGGTAAATCACAAGCTAGTTCCTTTATCTTATAAACTACAAAATGGTGATCAGGTAGAGGTAATTACTTCTAGCAAACAAGTCCCAAAAGAAGATTGGTTAAACTATGTAGTTACAGCAAAAGCTAAAGCAAAAATCAAATCATCCTTAAAAGAAGAAAAAAGAAAAATTGCCGAAGATGGAAAAGAGATTTTAGAACGAAAGCTGAAATCCTTAAAGATCACTTACAACTCTGATAATATTTATAAGCTGAGTTATTTCTTCAAATTACTATCTACCCAGGATTTGTTTTATAACGTAGCAAAAGGATTAATTGACCTTAAAGATTTAAAAGAATTCGCTACATCAGAAAAAATAATTGAACAAAAACCTCCTCAGCAAGATGAAGGTGAGAAAATTAATAGCCTCATTAAACAAGTCAAAACCAAGGATAGTGATATTCTTTTAATTGGCGAAGATTTACAAAAGATAGATTATAAGCTGTCCAATTGCTGCAACCCAATACCTGGAGATGACGTTTTTGGATTCGTTACCGTTTCTGATGGTATAAAAATCCATCGTACCAATTGTCCAAATGCGACAAAATTGATGTCTAGTTTTGGTTATCGCATAGTAAAAGCAAAATGGACGAGTCAAAAGCAACTGGCCTTCTTAACAGGACTAAAAATTACAGGAATTGATGAAGTGGGTTTGATAAATAACCTAACTCAAGTAATCTCAACTGACTTTAAAGTGAATATGCGCTCCATCACTGTAGATACAGAAGATGGCATATTTAAAGGTACTATTATGATTTATGTGAACGACACACAACATCTAGATAACCTCATCAAAAAAATAAAGGAGGTAAAAGGAATCACGAATGTTTCAAGGTTTGATTCTGAAATGGAAATTAGAGTTTAAAATACGGTGAATTTTTGGGCGTTTTAACACGCTTTTCACTGTAGTTTTTTTACTATTTGCCAATTGGTAAATAGTAAAAAAAGCTTCCGCTTCTATCCTTAACGCAAATATCAACGATAAAAAGTTTATATATAGTATTTTTTTAATAGAATATTATTGTAAGCTTAAAGTGTTTCTATTTTACCCCAATAGCATCATTATTCTGAATACTTTTTCTATTTGTTCGACTAGTTTTTTTCAATTGGCCAAACCTATAATTCATTCTTATTTGGTACTGTCTGAAAAAAAATTCTGATAAACTATTTTGAACAAAATTATCATCTAAATAATTGCTTTCGATATTCCTTAATTTTGTAAATGGATTAATTAATGACCCTGACAATGATAATTTCTTCTTAAAAAATGAACGCGACACACCAAAAATCACATAAGGGAAATTATTTCTTTGTCCTTGTAAGAAAATTGATGGTGCAGAATAATTTACCCTACTACTTAATTGTGTTAAATCTTTAAATGCAAAATTAAGACCCAAGTTAAAATCCCCTGTAAAACCAGAATTATTTTGATTTAAACCATTTACTGTCCCTGTTAAATTAGAGTAAATTAAATTACCTGATAAATTTAAGTTTATAGCTTTATTAAGGGATTGATTAAAGCTTAAATTTGAAGATATATCGTTTTTCTTACCAATGTTTGAATATGTTAAACGAAACACACCATCATTTGAGGTATTTGTTAGAATTTGCTGGATTAAATTATTACTAAATGAATATTTTAAGCCCAATACTAAGGATGATTTTTTGAATCTTCTATATTGAATATTGAAATTATTTTGTGTTATGGGCAATAAATTAGGGTTTCCTACAACCTCTAAATTGGGATTTAATTTATTTTCAAAAGGATTTAAATAACTAATATTCGGACGTCTAATTGCTTTTAGGTAAATAAAATTTATTGATTCATTACCATTTATATTATAGTTTAGTGCTAAATTTGGTAAAAAATTTTGATAAGAATTAGAAATATTATTGCCGCTATCAAGAGTTTTGAATTTCGTTAATTCAAATCTATACGCAGCTATAAAACCCCATTTTTTTAATTTATACTGATAGGAATTATAAAAACTAGAGATATATTGATTGTTATCAAATTGGTTTACTAATGTAGGAAAACTTGTACCCCCTATATTATCAACTGAGTTAAAATCACTTTCACCAAGTCGAATTATTGTTTTAATACCAAAATCAATTTTAACTTTTTTAACAGATTGTGTAAAATCTATTTGCCCAATATGTTCAGTTTGGCGATATAAATTAGATTGCTTAAAGTCATTAGCATTGTAATTAAAACGGCCATTAAATTTAGTTAAATTTTCTTCCACATCTTTTGCGTTAGTAAATAAATAGGAAATATTTAAAATTTTATCTTTTCTACCCGCAAAATTTCTTTGATAATCAAATCCAAAACCAAGCTCTTTAGAAATAGCTTCTTTAGTGCTATTAACTAAATATTGCTGTATAAGTGACCCATTTAAATCAGTTAAGGACGTTTCTAAATTCAGAATTTCCTCGTTACCTAGGTTATACAAACCTAAATTAGCTATTAACAAATTCAATGTATCAACATCATAGGTTAAACCTAAATTTATAAATTTAGAATCCGAAAATGTTTCATTTCCACCTATTTGATTAAAATTGTTTGCATTACCTCCAAAAGTCTTTCTATCTATTGATCTTGAGGTAAAAGGCTTTTCATAATCAGAAAAACCAATGTTAGAATTAAAACCAAATTTACCTTGTTTACCGGTTAGAGTGTTTGAAAAAGCTGGACCCACACC